>DASXEJ010000218.1 GCA_036490175.1 Pirellulales bacterium
AATGGCTGCACCGCGAAGCCAAACTCTCTCAGCAGGTCAGGCAGCGACTCGCGCACCGACTCATCGTCATCAACAACCGAGATCAAGGCACGTGTGTCCATTAGAGGTTCCTCTTGCCCCCGGCAGGTTGGCTGACAGCGGGTTTTCGAGCCGAAGTCGGCAGGCGCCCGCCAAACGCGCTGCTGGGGCTCGGAGGAATGGAAAACGAAAAAGTTGCGCCGGGGCCGTCGTTTGGCTTGGCCCAAATGCGGCCTTCATGATTTTCGATAATTGATTTGCTGACGGCCAACCCGATTCCCATGCCACCGTTTTTGGTGGTAAAAAAAGCGTCGAAAACTCGACCCACGGCCTGCGGATCGAGACCGATCCCGCTGTCCTGCACCGTCAGGCGCACGTGCTCCGCTTCATCGCGTTGAGTGTGAATCAGTAGTTGTCGCGAGCGGTCGTGTACGTCGGTCATGGCATCCGTTGCATTTTGCAACAGATTCATGATTACCTGTTGAAGCTGCACGCGATCACCAGTGACCCAGGGAAGATCTTCAGCCAGCTCAGACCGCAGAATCACACGATTTCGTGAAAGCGTGCTCATCAACAACTCGATCACTTCCCGCGTGGCCTCATTGAGATCAACCGTCTCGGTGGTGGCCTGCCGCTTGCTGAACAACGCCCGCAATCGTGTGATGACTTCGGAAGCGCGATTGCCGTCGCGTATCGTGCGGCGGGCGGTTTCACGCGCGCCTTCAATATTCGGAGGATCGGCGTCAAGCATTCGCAAGCAGGTGCTGGCGTTGGTGATGATGCCGGAGAGCGGCTGATTGACTTCGTGCGCGATCGATGCCGTAAGCTGGCTCATCGTCATCACGCGCATCATGTTGGCCAGTTCCGCCTGCGTGTTCCGCAGCGTCTCTTGGGCCTGTTTCCAGTCGTGCATGTCCACCACTGTGCCGTGCCATTTTAGGATACGGCCATCCTTGTCGAGCAGCGGCAGGGCATTCGTCACGCACCAGCGATACATGTGGTCCGCGGCATGAATGGTCCGAACCTCGACCCGATATGGCGCTCCGCTGGCGACGCTGGAAATCCACGCCCGGGTCGCTAGCTCGACGTCGTCGGGATGAAGCAGCTTGGTCCAACCGTTGTCCATGATTTCTTGGGCTGCGAAGCCGGTGTAGTCGAGCAAGCGGGCGTTGCAGTAGTCGATCGTTCCATCGGGCGTGGCGCTCCAGAGCATTTCTGGAATCGTTTCGGTCATCTCGCGCAAGTTGAGTTCGCTCTGGCGGAGCTTCTCTTCCGCTCGTTTGGAATCAGTAATGTCTCGAATGAAGGCGCTGAAGACCCACTCTTCGCCCAGATTGAGGGGCATGACCTCCAGCTCGACGGGAAATTCTGCCCCGCCGCGGCGGATCGACGTGACTTCGATGCGCCGCCGCATCAGCGGGCCTTCGCCCGTGGCCAAGAGGTGCCGCAGGCCGTGTTCGTATGCCAGCCGGTCTGACGGCGGAATCATGAGTTCCGACATGCGCCGGCCGATCGCTTCGCCACTGCTCCAGCCGAAAACGGCTTCCGCCTGCTTGTTCCAACTGGTGATTGTTCCGGCAGCATCCATCGTGACCACGGCATCCAGGGCCGTGTCGATGATCAATCGCGTCCTTTCCTCGGTTTTGCGTAATTCCTGCTGGAACTGTTTGAGGTCTTCGATGTCGGTCGACGTGCCGACGAACTTGACGACCGCGCCTGCCGCATCGCGCAGCGCCACAGCCCTATTGAGATGCCAGCGATAGGCCCCGTCTCGAGCCCGGCGAAAGCGCGTCTCCATGGCAAAATCCTGCCCGCGGCGGATCCCTTCCCCAAAAACCGTGGAGGCCATTTCCTGATCATCGGGATGGACGGCGGCGATCCATGCCTCGGGCTGCGACAGAACATACTCGATCGCATGGCCCGTATACTCCAGCCACTTTTGATTGACGAAATCGAGCGTGCCATCGGCAAGAACCGTCCATGCCGCTACGGGAATCAGCTGCAGCAGGCCCACTTGCAGTTGCAACTGCTGATTGGCGCCGGCGAGTTCCCTCGTTCGTTGCGCGACGCGCTGATCGAGTTCATCGGCAAGGCGTTTCTGCTCGTTACGCAACCGCGCTTCGTGCAGCGCGATCGCTGCCTGGTTGGCCGCCACTCTAAGAAGCAACTCCTCCGTCTGTCCGGGGAAATCCGCGCGCTCATCACCAGCCACGAGCATGCCGACTTCGCTATACAATCCCAGTCGCAGGGGCACGATCGACAGGTTTTTGTCTGCGATGTGACCCTCAATCCGCGCTGGCCATTTTTGGGAATCGCTTCCCAATAGCCGATCGAGCTGTGCGCCAACCTCAGCCGGCTGCATAGCCAACGTCGAAGATTGAGCGAGCCGCGCCAGTTCTACGGTATCTTCACCCTGCGGGCCTTGCAGTTGCACGTAGATCAAATCTAGTTGCAGCATCCGCTGCAGTACGTCGATCAGCGTGCGGCCGATCTGGAAGGTATCGCCGCCACTCCAAACCGCGGGCAGCGTCATCATGCTGATCAGGTCGCTGATGCAACGTTGCAAGCGCTTGACCTGTTCGCCAGGATGTTCGTCAGTCGCGTCCATCATTATGCTCGCCGTTCGCGCCGCTCACGCAAAAACTCTTCCGGCGGTACGTAGAAAGGATTGTGCTGAAGAATGCCGCCGACAATGACCATCGGATGCGTCCGCATGATGTCGATGACCGTATCGCCACCAAACTTCGCCAGATCGTAGACACAAATGACCGCATCCTCGTGGCGGCGCCACACTTCGTTGACGCGCGATTCAAACTCAACGAGATTGTCAATGTGCGACCCTCCCTCGGCTGCCCAGTCCATGTGGCAGATGATCCGGCTAAGCGGAAATCCCGCCTTGTCGTTGCCGCTTGCCAGGTGCTCAAACTCTTCGATCATGCGGTCCTGATCGAACCGGCCATGCTGTATGTAAGATTCCACGTTGCTTCGAAGCTCCAATTGCCCGCTGCGCTGGGCGGCTGTCGCGTCGATTCCTGCCGCAGCCAGTCTCTGCAGATGATTGTGACGTCTGTCTGGGTTGACGACATGAACCGCCTTGTGGCCACAGTCGAATCCGTCCTTGATGAACGGCATAAGGACGCGATACTCTTCATCAGCACTGTTGAAAAAAGCACAGACATGCCGTACCTCGCCAAGCTGGGAGCCGGCAAAAGGAATGGGTGCCGTCGTCTTCATGGCGCGCTTCCTCTTCGCGGTCCGGCACACCGTAAGAATATGCCGCGTGTGCCGAAACCTCGATCATACTTTGGTATTGGGTTGTTTCGTCGATAATAGATCGGTGTTGCCAATACCTTCGTCCAATAGATTGATCTTGGCCGCCGGTCTAACCTGCCAAGAAGATCATCTCATGTCGGATGATCGATACCTCAAAACATCAAGTCGGAGGTTGCCATCATGATCGGACGACGTGCATTGGGGACTGCTTGTTTGTCGGCCTTGGCGTTGGCCGTGATGTATTCCTCGACCGCAGGCGCGGATCCAGCAAGTCGCCAGACATTGCTCGACAAGTGTGCCGAAGCCTGTTCGAAATGCCAGCGCAGTTGCGATGCCTGTGCGCGGCACTGCGCCACACAGCTCGGCGAAGGTAAGAGCCACCACATGGCGACCTTGAGAACCTGTTTGGACTGTGCTGATATCTGTGCGGCGGCCTCGCGCATCGTCGCGCGGAATGGCGTGTTCAGCGGCCCGATCTGCACTGCCTGTGCGGATGCCTGCGCCAAGTGCGCTGCCGAATGCGACAAGCACGCGAGCGACACGATAATGAAGGAATGTGCCGAACAATGTCGTGCCTGCGAAAAGGCGTGCCGCGAGATGCTCAAATAAGGCATCCTGTCGACAAAGGGGTCTAAATCTCGCGCGGTTTCGACGAGCGAACCTTAACAAGCAACCATTGCCAAGCGAACGTCAACAGGCGAACTCAGACGGATAGTTTCCACGCTTCGTTAGCAATGGTCAAGACTGCGACGACGGTGGCTACCCGCGCCGACGGCGGGCCATCAATTCGCCGACCACTATTATTCCATCGACTCGGGGATGTCCGCGAGCCCGAGCCGCGCATGCAATGGAGCAAGAACGATGAAGATCCTGATGGTGCTAACTTCACACGATCAACTCGGAAATACCGGGCGCACCACGGGCTTCTGGCTCGAAGAATTCGCCGCTCCCTACTTTGTCTTCAAAGACGCCGGCGTTGATCTGACCCTCGCATCTCCCAAGGGCGGACAACCGCCGATTGACCCCAAGAGCGATCTGCCGGAGAACCAGACCCCGGCCATGGCGCGCTTCAAGCAGGACACCCAGGTCCAACAGTCGTTGGCCAACACAATCAAACTGGCCGACGCCAAATCAGCAGACTTCGATGCTGTGTTTTATGTCGGGGGTCACGGGCCCATGTGGGACCTCGCGGAAAGCCCGGTGTCGATCGCTTTGCTGGAATCGTTTTACAACTCCGGCAAGCCCACTGCGTTAGTCTGCCATTCGCCCGGCGTGCTGCGCCATGTAAAGTTCCAGGGAGAGCCGCTCGTAAAGGCCAAGCGCGTCACGGGATTCACCAACCAGGAAGAGGAAGCAGTTCAACTCACCCACGTCGTACCATTCCTGGTCGAAGATGAGCTGAATCGGCTCGGCGCCAAATTCGAAAAGGTTGCCAGCTGGCACCCCTTTTCGATTACGGATGGCCACCTCGTGACTGGCCAGAACCCTGCGTCATCAACTGCTGCAGCTCAAGCGCTATTGAAACTGCTGGCGTCGCAATCGGCTCACGTATAGATGGCTCTACGTCGCAACGACCGTGGGATTTAGGAACAAGTTTCACGAGCGACGGAATTCAATCACCCTGCCAGGCAGAGAATCGCCTCGCGGGGTGGCAGAGTTCGTTGACAGAACACGTAACCGTCATCAGCCGCTATTATAGGCGCGCAAGCGGCCGGCGATCATTTCGCGCGTGAACTTATAGAAGTGCCAGTGCGTCACGCAGCGGTTCATGAATTGCGCGAAGCCGATGATCGTGCGCGGCTGTCCGGAATCGCGAGCAAAGAACGATTTCCAATAGACCTTGCCGACAGAGAGCAACGAGCCATCTCTTAACAGCGTCCAGAATAACGACCAGAATAGCAGCACACCGTAGCCCAATGTAGGCAGCGATTTTCCCTCGCCGGCCTTACGACAGATGTCGGCCCGACGGGCGATAAACTCGGGATGTTTGAAGATCTTGAAATAGCGCTCGAGGAAGGCTTCCGGCGTGTACAGACGTTTGACCAAATCCTGATAACCACTGACGAGCTCGTCGCGGGTCATTTGTTGGGGAATAAAGTTGCAGTTGGGATCCTCCACCACCAGGCGCCCCTCCCGTTCCAGCCGTTCGTACAGGGGCGTGGTAGGGATGGCTTGCAGCATGCCGACCATGGCCAGCGTGATGCCGTTATCCTGAATGAAGCGAAACTGATCGTCGAAGATTCCCTTATCATCGCTATCGAAGCCGACGATGAAGCCGGCATTGATTTCCAACCCAGCGCGCTGGATGCGGGCCAGCTTGGCTTCCAGCGAATCACCGCGCACGTTTTGAAACTTCTTGGTTTCCTTCAGCGAGTCGAGGCGCGGAGTTTCGATGCCGATGAATACGCTGCGGAAATTCGCTCGGTACATCATATCCATCAGCTCGGGATCCTCGGCCAGGTCGATGCTGGCCTCGGTCGTCAGCCGCAGTGGATAGTTATGCTCTTCCATCCAGGGGATCAGCTTTTCGAGCAGCGCCTTCGCCTTTTTCTTATCGCCGATGAAGTTGTCGTCGACGATGAACGCCGAATGAAACCCGACGCGACGCATCTCGTCCAACTCGGCCACGAGCTGATCGGGTTTCTTGACACGCGGGCGGCGGCCGAAAATCACAATGATGTCGCAGAACTCGCATTGAAAAGGACAGCCTCGCGAGTACTGCAGCGCGCCCGAGGCATAGCGATCGACCTTCAACAGGTCGAAGCGCGGGCGGGGGACTTGCGACATGTCGGTCGGCTGCGCCTGCTTATAGCGCGTCTCGGTCGGCAGGCCGCGGGAAAAGTCGTCGAGAAATTGGGGCCAGGTCGTTTCGGCCTCGCCAATAAACTTGACGTCGCAGAGGCCGGCAAAGAAATTCTCATCGACCGTCACAAACGGACCGCCAACGACGGAGAATATTTGCATTTCGCGCAACCGCACCAGGATTTCGCGAATGCGATTCTTTTGCACATTCATGCCCGTCACGCCGACGATATCGTATTGGCGCAGCGATTCCCAATCGATTTCCTCGACGTTTTCATCGATCACGGTCACGTTGTGATCGCCGCACATACCGGCCACGGACGACAGCGACCCCGAGATCATGGTGCTGCGTTTGTCGCCCGGATAGAGCGGAAGTGCGAATTCGAAGCCCCAGTAAGAAGGCTCGAAGCGGGGATTGATCAGGCAGATCGAGAGCGTTTTTACCGCAGACGAAGCTTTGGTTTCGTCCGCGGTCGCCGTCATGGCAATTGCGTTCATCCGTGCGATTCCCTAGTCTCCGCGGCAAACGACAGATGACTGCCGCGTAAGCGACGCTCTCCAGCGCCGTATGCAACTTAGAACGCCTTCGATGGCGAAGTTTCGCGTCTCCCGAAATGATGCAACGACGTACGTGTCGCACCGCGAGCATTCCGCCAGCGACCCAACGGCCCGGTATGGTACGAACTATGGATGTAATAGAGAAGGCCACATTTTGTGCTATCGGGGAGGGATCAAGGCCAGATTTCTGCGATACCACGCCGGAGGTACTGCCAGGCACGCAAATCTGCTAGCGAATTTGCACCAATCCAGGCGCAAGGGAGTTCGCGGCAATCCGAAGGTTTCCGCCCGGCTCCGTCCGGAAAAATCACGAAGTCCACCAATGCCGAACACCTAAAAGGTCGCGACGAAATCTGCCACCGTTGGGGCACCGCCTGGGTCGCGTCGCAAAACAATGCCTTTTAGGTGATAATTCGGTGAGAACCGGCCATGCTTACCCAAATGCCTGTCGTGCGAGGAACGGCAAGGGATGAAGGACGCCGAGAATTAGAGCAATGTGCATGCCGCACGACAGTCACTCCGACATCTGAGGACCGACATGAGCTTGGTTAGGTGGGTGCAGAGCTTATTTTCGCGCCGCGGAAAGGCCCTTTCCCTGTATCGAGCCGGAATGGCAAAGGCGAACGAACGTAACTATGTGGGGGCCATCGCCGATTACTCAGCCGCGATACAGGTGTCTGATGTTCCGGCGGATGTGAAAGCGATGGCGACCTACAACCGTGCGCTCGCATATTCCTCGATTCATAACGACGCAAAAGCTGCCGACGACTTGGCAGCGGTGCTAGAGATGCCGGGATTGTCGCAATCGATCAAGAGAGAGGCGCAAGAACGTCGGGAACGGATCCGGCGGCGTGAGGAGAGACAAAAATAACCCGTAGCTAGTAACGGACACTGCAAAGGCGGCTCGCCTTTGTCCGTCGTAATCTCCCTACGGCAAAGCATGCAAAGCCGCTTGCGACGAGCGAGAAGGTGGCGCTCCGGCGCTTGCGCCAACGTCGGGCAACTGCGAGCGGTCACACCGTGCGCGCCTGCTCGGCATATGCCGCACAGAAGGCGTTCATCGTTGCTTCCGGCCCTGCAAGATCCGGTAACGTGCGTAATATCGCGAGGAACCACTGACCATCGGCGTTCCGCGGCACGGACCAATGTGCGAGCAGGCTACCGTTCAACACGATATTGCCGTTCTCGCCCGCCGACGCATCTAGATTGACTGGGTGCAATTGCAATCGGCGCAGCTCGGCCTGGATCTCTTGTATAAGCATTTTGTCATCCCTAACCGGTAATCCGCTTCATGAGACTCGCCAGGGACTCCCACAGAAGCGCCAACAGACCGAAAACCAAATAGAAGGGGGTCGCGATCCAACTCATCATAGGATCAACTCCGAAAATGGACGTGGGGGGACACTTCTAGGCGACATCGAGCATCAAATGAATCTCTGGGATGCTCGCAAGTAATCGTTCCAGCTTTCCGCGCGGGATACGCGAGCTATAGGCCAGGCGAAACGACGAGCAGGTGGAGTTGTCATTCTCAACCACCGGCTCGCTCGTTTTGAACACGAACGATTGACTGAGGCGTTTCAGAAGCCAATCGACCTTCTTGACTCCCTCGACCCGCACCAGACAAACGCTGCTTAACGGTCGTATCCAGACCGGGATCTTCTCCATCGCGCAATCTCCGCGTAGCACTTAATTCATCCAAAGACGGGCTGACGAACACTACGGCTAAGCGCGAAGCCACGCGGCATCCCGCAGGACTTCAGGTGCGAAGCCTCTCTGCTGGATCGAACCTAGCGCAGCGCAACGGTCGAGCGCGCAAACCGTCAATGTCGCAGTGACGCGGATGTAAATCGCCACCAAGATCCGTTTCGCTCAGATCTATGGAGGAGGGCTCGTGACGAGCGGGCTGCACTGAGAGTCAGCCTTCATAGACGGGAGATGTAATCATTGTCACATGCATATCAACCATAAGCAAGAGCAAAGTGACAGTTGTAGGCGCCATCAAGTTGAATCGAGGACGGCCTTTGCCAGATGCAATCGGTGGCGTTGCTGATTCGCGTTTTCGAGTAAACCCGCGACCTGCCCGCGAGCGGCAATCAACTCGTTTGTTTCCTGCGATTGTCCCACGACTCTCTGGGCACTCATTACGTCTCGGTCGACTTCGGCAGCCTGCAACAAGATTGTCGCCGCGCTGAAATCCGCACTGGCACGGAGATACGCGAGCATGGCTTCTCGTCGCGTTGGCTTCTCAGCTGCGGCCGAGCCGCCGACCAGACAAAGAATCAGTACGAGTTGGCAGGACTTCAACGACGTGTC
Organism: Pirellulales bacterium; assembly: GCA_036490175.1. Classification (NCBI taxonomy): domain Bacteria; kingdom Pseudomonadati; phylum Planctomycetota; class Planctomycetia; order Pirellulales; species Pirellulales bacterium. The sequence goes on from DASXEJ010000218.1 coordinate 8,965, forward strand.
TCTCTAAACACGGCAGCCGACCGCATACAGCGATTTCAGGCTCCGGCAATAGTCTAGCCTGCGCGTTCATGCCAGAAACGTACCTCGGATTAGCGACCGCGGCGCGGCAAATCCTCCACGAATCGTTCAATGATTGCCAAGACGATCTGAACTTGCCAGCGCATTCAGCCTTCGTACGTCCACACTTGGAACGATTTGAGCAGGTTCACACCGAACGTAGTGGTCAGCGCAACGTCCGCGGCATCACGTCCACGCGCCATGAGAATCCGTCCGATGCGCGGCGTATTATTGCGCGCATCGAGGGCGTGCCAATTGCCTCCCAGATAGACTTCGAACCACGCGCTAAAATCCATCGGAGCAGCTGACTGCGGAACGCCGATATCGCCGAGATAACCTGTACAGTACCGGGCTGGAACATTTAGGCACCGGCAGAAGGTAATTGCCAGGTGCATGTAATCTCGGCAAACGCCTGCGCGCTCGTGATACACCTCCAGCGCCGTTCGATTCGCTCGGGCTTGCATATAGTCAAAACGAATGTGGCGATGCACGAAGTCGCACACTGCTTGCACCAGCGGCCAGCCCGCCGGTAAGTGACCAAATAGCGACCAGGCGATCTCGCGCAGCTCACCGTCAACCTCGCAATACCGACTCGCGAGCAGGAACAGCAGCACCTCACTGGGCAGGTCCTGCACCTGGTGTTGGAACGCATCCAACGCTTGGGCATCGGGCAGCCCACTATCTTCGATCAGTGCATCGTTGCGGAACGTCACACGGCCAGCACGGACAACGGCCCGCCCGCAACGATTGCCATAAACGTCGGCGTATTCAGAAACGGCAACCGGCGGCTGTACAACCAATTGCTCGGCTCCGCGCAACGACGAGGCCCGCGAAGGGTGCACGTACATCATCATCAGCACGGCGGTCGGTTCGAGAAAATCAAACGCTACTTCGAACCCGGCGCGAATCAACATTGTTCTGGCACATCTTTCCGCCGCCATGGAGGAGGGACGATTGCAACTTCGACAACGGGGATGATTATAGCCCTGTTCGGGCGTCAACGCGCCGCCATATGCGAAGCTAACCCGGGCAATTGACCATGTTGTTGCGGCTCAGTGCGAGGATCAGCCGAGAGTCTTGGCGCGAAAAGGCGGTTCCGTGGCGCAATCTCTCACGTGCAAGGTTCCGGTTCATCTCTGTTCAGTACGGAAAACGCGCGTCGAACCGGGCAATAGTGAATTCGACCAGGAATTGCGCGCCGGTCTTTTTCCGCCATGGCCCCGTGCGGATTGCCAGCGCCGGTTTTGGTCGTCAGTAAATGCCACGGGCGCGTGATCGAAACCCAGCCGCGATTGACGGCGTGGAACTTTGTCTCGGCCATGGTCCCTGCATCCGCCGCCAACGTGCCGTCGGCCTTGCGGGCCACTAGTTTGGGCCGACAAGCCAGTATAGGTGATCTCTCCATCTCGCCGGCATGATCGCCGGGATCGTCGAAAATCTCGTGCTCGACGTCGGTCAGCACCTTGCAACAGTTACAGAGGAAGGGCTGCCGCCTGTGCCTGCCCATGCAGTTCGCGCAATACCGGCTTCAGATCGTTGCCGGATCAGGCACGATCACAACGCTCGCTTCGTTCGACGGCGCGAATGGCGCCGATCCCGTCACCGGCCTGCTCGCCGATGGCAGCGACTACTTATACGGCACCACTTTCGACGGCGGGCCGGGTGGCGGTGGAACGGCGCTTAAATCGCTGAAAACTGCGCCCGCTACAGTCCCGAAAACGCATCCATGGCCAGGGCCGTCGTGCCGTCCCGTCAAGTCGTATGCTCGGAATGATGCGCTAGTGAGTTTGCACGAATCTCGAACTACGGGCATCGCAGCACGGTGGTGCTGGTTGTCGATCACCGCCGTGCGGACATTGAGCTTCTTCGCGATCGCCGGCGTGCGACATAGACGATCGCCGCGCCTTGAAGCAACAGAAGCCCCGTCGTAGCCGGTTCGGGAACCGAGGTGAAACGGACGAAGGCCCCCGAAGACGTGACGCTAAAGGTGCCGGCCCAACCAGCGGCAGCCAAGTCGGGCGCGAAAGCAAACATATTTGCGGTCGGAAATTGTCCAGACCCCGTGAACGACATCAGTGGATACTCAACACCCGTCATCAGCCCGCCGAGGCTTTGGAACTCAAATTGCAACGAGCCAGGGCTCCCAGAAAAGAAATTCGCTGAGCCAGAGAGCACCCAGAGATCGCTGCGGCTGCTTCCGATTCCAAAAGTGATCTGCAATGGCGTGTTGAATTGCCCATCGAACTCTTCGGTGGTTAACGTCGCGGCTCCAGGTCCGCCTACATCAAGCGTTGTATTCCCGGTAGTGGAAAACACTCCGAGCGACGACCGCGTTCCTGCCGCCTGCGAAGTCCCATTTTTGTACTTAGATGCCTGGGTCGAGCGAAGCGGTCCCCCAGTTCTCCACCATATTCTGGGGGTAGCAAATACGTCGATCCCAGGCACCGACCGACTATGCTATCGTCCTGGTCCCACGCCCGCACCCGGCCCATTGCGCCACCGATGCACTGATATTGGCCCCGCCACGCGTAGTGCGTACACTCCGCGCGACCAAGCGCATTCACTATTTTCGCTGCTGATAGCTGCGTCAGGGCAGAGCACCTCTGCAGGGTCGATTCTGGCCCCTTGTTTTCTGCCGCTGTTGGATTCCACCGAGCGCATGCCAATGTGTGTTGCGCTTGGGCATGATCGATCGCTCAAAGGGCCTCGGCCAATTCCACCTGCTTTCGCGAGAAGGATATCCACGATGGATGGTTTTCTGCGCGGGATCGCGAGTTGGAGGTTACTGAGATCGACAGTCGGGCGCAAGCCCGGCCGGCCGCGGAAGCGCCGCACGCTTAGTGTCGAATCGCTAGAGGATCGCCGGATGCTGGTCATTATCGCAGGTGCAGACCCTTGGTCTATGTACTACCTCCCGCCCGAACCCAACTTACTCTCGGCTGTTCTCCACAGTGGTGTACAGCAAGTTGCGGTCCTCGGGTCCGATATGCAAGTCTGGACCGAGTCCGGCAGCGGCACCAAGTGGTCCGGCTGGCAGCTCACCTCTCCGGGGCACGTCCAGCAAGTCAGCGCCACGATCGATGGTGCCGGCCGCTACGAGATCTTCGCGTTGGGGATGGATAATCAGGTGTGGGATGAAGTATGGCTCGGCGACTCGTGGTCCCCTTGGACGCTGACGCAGCCGGGCTACGCCAAAGACATTGCCACGCAATCGTCAACGGCCAGTGGTGCACCGTCGCAAGTCTTTATCGTCGGGTCTGACAACCAGGTATGGAGTGAAACCGCCAATACCGGCGGTGGGTGGAACGGCTGGATCTTGACGCAGCCCAGTGCGGTTCAGCAAATCAGTGTCGCTATGGACGCGAGTGGCGTGGATCATGTTTTTGCCGTCGGATTGGATCACCAGGTCTACGACGAGACTTATCAGGGCAAGGGTATGTGGAGCAGCTGGGCGCTGACACAGCCGGGCTACGTCGCGCTGATATCCGCGCCCACCGTTAGCCCCGGCCAAGGGGCATTGCAGGTCTATGCCATTGGCGCTGATGACCAAATCTGGACGGAAACGTCGGCCAACAATTGGCACAGTTGGACTCGCACACAGACGAGCACGGCGGAAAGCCTAAGCGTGGTCGATGGCGCTAACGGAGTCTCTAGCGTGTTCGCCATTCGCGACGACCTCCAGGTTTATGTCGAGAACTCCGGCAAGCCGTACAGCCCGTGGCAGTTGACCTCTGGCGGCATCGTCGGCCCAGGCGTTTTCTTTCCCTTGGCAGACTGAGGCTAGGCAAACGCCCCGGTCGCAATGGCGGTGCTGGCACCAGCGTTGCGCTTTGCGAGTGGGCAGGGCTGCGAAAGAACTTTTTCGACTTTCGACGCAAAATCCGTCGCCGGCGCAATGGTCCGTCCTTAATCAGTCACCTTCTCATCCCACCACCGCTTCAGCACGGAGTCGCCCGTGCCGACGTAGTTGCCGCCAAAGCCGTTTCCTCCCTCGGCCGGGTAGAAGCTGACGTGCGGCCAACCTCGGTACAACATCGGCAGATAAAGGGTAAAGGTGCCGTCGCCGCGATCCACAACCTTCGATTGCAGTTTCAGCGAGTGGCTTCTGCCATTGGCGGAATCCATCGCAGTGGTGTAAGCAGATATCGAGGCGCGATCGTGCGAGGCCAGCGAATAGGTGCCCGTGATACGGTACATATTGCCTGGCTTGAATGTTTCGGCGGTGCCATGCACGTCCAGGATGGTAATGTCGTCCCCCTCCGCGAAGCGCGTTACGCCTTGCTCGAATGCGACCTTGTGCGGCAGGTGCAAAGTCTCGACGTTCGTGGATTCTGCCGCGTCATTGGTCGGCTTGGTTCTGTAAACATTATCGCCGCTGCCGAAATAGACGTCGGCAAACCAGCGCGAATAGCGATCCGAGTCCGTCAGGATCAGATGAAAAAATCCCGGGCCTGCCATGCCATGCACCAGCGCGAACTCTCCGTCCTGCGCGTCGACCTTGGTGGATTGCAAGTCGAGCGACGCCGTCTTACCCCAGGGTCCAGACGCCGAGGCATGGAAGTACAGCTTGCCACGTTCTCCGGGCGGTAGCGTATATTTGCCGCGCACCAGGTATTGCCCGCCGATTTCAATCTGCGGGCGTGTGCCCCACACCTCTTGGATCTCGATCCGTCCGCCGTCCTTGGTTTGTGTGCGACCAATCTCAAATGGCACCCGATGCTGAAATCGCTTGGCCAGGAACGACGTTTCACAGGGCGCTGCCGGCGCTTCATCGCTCGGGGCCGCTTGCGCCGCCGTCTTGGTGAATTGCACGCACAACGGCAAGAACACGAATGCCACTAGCGCCACAGCAAACATCGTCCGTCGCGAGACGCTCGGTGCGAAACGACTTTCCAGAATCATTTCAATCCTCGCTTTCAGGCTAAGGGAACGCAGAAAAGGGCTGGCCGGCAACAACCGCGCCACGACCTGCGACGGGCGGAGCGATTCGGCCGTTTGCAGCACGATCTCGGCATAGCGTTTCGTGTCGTCGGGGAAGGCCCAGCGAACCCAGGCGTCGCAACAAAGGTCCTCGGCCTGGTGCATTTGTCGCCGTATGACCCACACCAACGGATTCCACCAATAGATGGTCGCAACCAAGAGTTCGACCGCGCGCACCCAATGATCGCGCCGCCGCAAATGCGCGAGTTCGTGCGCGAGGATCAGCGCCGTGCTCTTCTCATCGAACTGACCGACCAGCCGCGTCGGCAATGCGATCGTCGGGCGCCTACCGGCGCACCACAGCAAGGGGACAGCGACACCGTCGACGTAGCGCACCTGCGGCACGGGCCGCACCGCGAGCCTGCGGGCCATATCGTCCGTCAGCCGCGACAACCGTTCCGAGGCTGGCAGCGTGTCGCGTAACAATCGCTCAAAGCGCACTATTCGTACGCCGGCAACCAGTGCACACCCCGCGGCACCGCCCAGCCAGATCCACAGCACAATAGGCGCGGCTCGACTCCACGATAGCCACTCGCCGGCATCCGCCAGATCGTGCGCGGGACTCGTCTTGGCCGTGAAGATAACCGTGCCAGTTTGCTCCCGCTCCAGGAAATGTGGGACGAGGTCTTGCGCGTTTACGACGCCCTTTGGACTGTTGACGACGATTCGCTCGGGGGCCTGAGTCTGTTCGACCCGCCAGGGGGCCGGCCAGTCGATGGGTATCACCGGCGGAGCAATGAGTTTGAGTAAAACCAGCAGCCACAGTACGTGCGCAACGGGCGGCCGGCGCCACACACGGGTCAGCCCGCAAACCATTAGCCCCAGGACGAGTGCGACACAGGTATTGTGCGCGGCGAGGGCCAAGAGATCGTTCATAAAGCATCTCGCGTTATTTTGCGTACTTATCGAGCAGCTTGCGGATCTCGGCCGCCTCTTTCTTGCTGAGTTGCTTCTGATCAATCAACTGCATGATCAACGGCGCGATGGAATCGCCTCCCATCCGCTCGGCGAGTGTCTTGAGCTCTTGCCCCAGCACGTCGGCCGGCGAAACCGTCGCCGTGAAAAGATGCACGAACGAGCTGCGGTCGCGAGCGACCAGTCCTTTGCGTTCCAACCGCTGCAAGAACGAGTGTACGGCGGCAAACTCAGACTCGGCACCATCGGGATAGATCGTCTCGGTGATGTTCTTGGCCGTCAGCGGGCCGCCGGCCCACAGCACCTTCAGCACCGCAAGTTCGGCATCGGTGACAGCCACGGGCTTTTTGATCACGACAACGGACTCCAGAACTCATAAGCAGTGTGCATATGAAAATAGGCGTGTTGCTTATGAATGTCAAGCGATTGTTCCTTGTCGCCGCCAAGATGCCGCGCACGTTGCGGCGCGGTCCGCGGATTATGCGCCGTCGACGATAGCGCGACAGGCAACCGGCCCGTGCGACGTGAACCGTTCCGCACACCCGGGGATTGAACACCGCGTCGCGCGCCCTTACCATGACGCGCTTCGGGCCGCGGCAATATGGTGCTGGTCCGACATCACGCACGTTACGTTCCATCTTGCCTTCACGTCGGGAAACAAAAGTCATGAGCGATGTCGTCCATCTAGAACGCCGGGGCGATGTGGCCCTGCTAACGATTGATTCTCCCCCGGTCAACTCGCTCAGCACGCCCGTCATTGAGGGCATCTTCGGCCGCATTGCCGAAGCCAACAAAGATCCAGCCATCAAGGCCATCGTGCTGACCGGCGCCCGCGAGAACTTCATCGCCGGGGCCGATATTTCGGGCCTGCAAGCCCTGGCCGAAGGGGGCGGCAAGCTCGATTCAAAAAATATCGGCGCACTGACCCAAAAGCTGGAAGAGCTGGAAGCCAACGCCAAGCCCATTGTCATGGCTATCGACGGTTTTGCGCTGGGCGGCGGTCTCGAAGTTGCCATGGCCGGCCATTGGCGCGTCGGCAGCACGCGCTGCCGCTGCGGCCTGCCCGAACTGACCCTGGGCATCATTCCTGGCGCGGCAGGCACGCAACGTTTGCCGCGCATCGTAGGCGTGCAAAAAGCCGTCGAGATGATGCTCACCTCGGTCGAGGCACGCGGCAAAGAGGCTCTCGGGCTGGGCATCATCCAGGAACTGGTCGAGCCAGACAAGCTGATCGACGCTTCGATCGCGGCCGCCCGCAAGCTGGCCGCCGGAGAGCTGAAGCCGGTTCGCGCCTCGCAGCAGAACGACAAGCTCGGGACCGCCGATCAGGCCCGCATGATCATGGAAGGGGCCAAGGCCATGGGGGGCGATAAGCTCCGCAACCTGATTCACCCTCATATGTGCATGGATGCGATCCTGACCGGAGTCGTCGATGGTTACCAAGCCGGGCTGAAGCGCGAGGCCGAGAACTTTGCCAAGTGCATCGCCAGCACGCAGGCCGCCGGCATGATCCACATTTTCTTTGCCACGCGCGCCGCGCCGAAGGTGCCAGGCGTCACCGATCAAAAGCTCGAACCCAAGGCCATCAAGCGCGTCGCCGTGCTCGGCGGCGGCACGATGGGTTCTGGCATCGCCACGGCGCTCGTGCAGTCGGGCTTCGACGTGGTGTTGAAAGAGGTCAGCCAGGAATTCGTCGACGCCGGTCAGGGACGCGTCAAATCAAATCTGGAATCGCGGCTGAAAAAAGGGAAGCTCACGCAAGACAAGTACGACCAGATGCTGGCCCGCCTCCACCCGCAGATCGACTACTCGGGATTTGACAAAGTCGACATGATCATCGAAGCCGTGATCGAGAATATCGAGCTCAAGCAGAGCGTCTTTGCCGATCTGGAAAAGGCGACCCGCCCCGACTGCATCCTGGCCTCGAACACGTCGACCATCGACCTGGAAGTGATCGGCGCGAAGACCAAGAGCCAGGACCGGATCGTAGGGACGCATTTCTTTTCACCGGCCCACGTCATGCCGCTGGTCGAGGTGGTGCGCAGCAAACACACCAGCCCGGCGACCCTGAACTCGGCCATCAACCTGGTAAAGCAGCTGAAGAAGACACCCGTTACGGTGGGCAACTGCGTCGGCTTCCTGGTGAACCGTATCTTTTTTCCCTATGGCCAGACGGCGTTGTTGCTGGTCGATCGTGGGGTCGATCCGTATCGGCTCGATAAGGCCGTCTACGATTGGGGAATGCCGATGGGGCCGTTCCGCATGTCAGACCTGGCCGGCGTCGACGTGGCCAAGTTCGCTGGCGGCATCCTGGCCCACGCGTATGCGGAGTACAACTACATTTCGACATTGGTCGATCACTTGTTTGCCGCCAAACGCTTCGGCCAGAAAACCGGTCGCGGCTACTACAAGTACGAAGGCAAGAACGCCGAGCCCGATCCGGAGTTGGCCGCCTTCGTCACCAAGGCCCGCGCCGACGCGGGCAACCCGGCGCCGATCACGGTGACCGACGCCGAGATCGTCGAGCATGTGATGTTCGGCGTGGTGAACGAAGCCTGCCGCTGCCTGGACGAAGGCATCGCCATCCGCGCTTCCGACATCGACGTAGCCTGTGTGATGGGCATGGGCTTTCCAGCCTATCGCGGCGGCGTGATGAAATGGGCCGACACGCTCGGTGCAAAGTACGTCTACGACAAACTGGCCGCCTGGAGCAAAGCCTACGGCCCGGTCTACGAGCCGTGCGACTACTTGAAGCGCAAGGCCGACAAGGGCGAGAGCCTGGAGAAGTAATCACCGCCAAAAACGGTGCAAACGGATAGGTTCCCGGCAGTAAGAGGCTAGCGGCAGGGCAGGGCGTGTGCCAGCAGGGTGCCATTGCTCACGCTCGTCGTGAACATGCGCGTTGAACCACGCGAACACGCAAACGAATCCGCTCCTGGGCAGAGTTTTTCGCGGACGAGTGACTATTGCTGAACACGTTGCCCACTTCTGGCCCCTAGTCTCCTAGAATGCGGTTTCGTGGGTTCGGTGCTCGCGCTGCCGTACGCACGCTCGCCATGAAAATGTCGCTGATGCAAAGTACCTTCTTCAGGTGGCCATCATGCCCAAGCGTAAATCGTGGCAAGAAAAACTGGCTGACGACAAGGGATTGCCCAAGACGGGCCGTATCACGGGCAAGATGTCGGCGCGGTGGGGCCGCGGGACAATGGTCGTGCCGGCGCCGGTCGAGGTCGACGCCCTGATGCGCCGCGTTCCACGCGGCAAGCTAATCACGATCACCGAAATCCGTGCCCGGCTCGCCAAAGCGCATCGCGTGACGCTCGCCTGCCCGATCACGACCGGCATCTTTGCCTGGATCGCGGCGCACGCGGCCGAAGAAGCTGCCAGCGAAGGCAAGAAGCGCACCACCCCTTACTGGCGCACGCTCAAAACCGGTGGTGAGCTGAACGCCAAATATCCCGGCGGCCTGACGGCCTTATGCCAGCGCCTGGAAGCCGAAGGGCACCGTATCATCGCCAAAGGCAAACGTCTGTTCGTCGCTGATTACGAGAAAAAGCTCGTGAAAAAATGATGAATGAAATGCCGAACTGACGCGCGAGGCGATACCTTCTCTCATTCATCATTCTGCATTCATCACGCTGCCCTTCATTCGCCCGCCGCGCCGGCCGCGGCCGAGCCGCGCTCGAACCGATACAATCCCTGCCCGGATAGCGAGTGCGTCGTAAAGTACACGTCGCCGTCGGCATCTTCGCCAAAGCTCATAATGGGCAGCTTTTGGGGGAAGGGAATCTCCTGATTCGCAGTTACCTTTTTCGTCGCCGGGTCGTAGCGCAGGGCCCAGATCTTGGCCGTAATGTAGTCGGCATAGATATACGCCCCTTCCAACTCCGGCAGCCGCTTGCCGCGATACACCAGTCCGCCGGTGATCGATTTGCCGATGTCGTGGTTGTATTCCCAGATCGGGTCGATCATGCCGGCCGGCTTTTCAGAAACAGCCGGCGCCGTGTCCCCTTTCTTCACGAAGGGATGCAAGCCCTCGCGAATGTTCCAGCCGTAGTTGCCACCTTTCTCGATCAGATCGATCTCTTCCCAGATGTCCTGGCCCACGTCGCCGGCCCACAGCACGCCCGTCTTGCGATCAAACGCCATCCGCCACACGTTGCGCAGGCCATAGGCCCAGATTTCGGGCCGGGCGTCGCCCTTGCCGACAAACGGATTGTCTTTCGGAATCGCGTAGGCCAGGTTTCCTTCCTTGTGGTCCACGTCGATCCGCAGAATCTTGCCCAGGATCGTCGATAGCTTCTGGCCGTTGCCCATTGGATCGTTGGCAGCCCCACCATCCCCCAGCGCGATGTACAAATACCCGTCAGGCCCAAAGGCGATCGTACCGCCGTCGTGATTCCAAAACGGCTTCTTGATATCGAGCAGGATTTCCTCCGACGCCGGGTCGGCGCGGTTCGGGTCATCCTTGCTCACGCGATAGGCGGCCAGAATATTGCGGTGCGGCGTCTCTTTGTTGGTGTAGTAGACGAAGAAGCGGCCGTTCTCTCGATACTTGGGATGAAACGCCACGCCCAATAGCCCCTCTTCGTCGGTCTTGTCGTAGTAGGCAACCTTCGACGACATATCCAGAAACGGCGTGGCCGTCTCGGCGTTCTGATCGTTCGGAAAAACGTAAACCGTGCCGCGCTGTTCGGGCACAAAGACCCGATTCGTATCGTCCGGGGCATAAGTCACCATGATCGGCCGGATCGGCACCAGCGTGCCACTGTCGGTCTCGGCCTCCCAACCGGTCCACTGCAACTTCGGAAAGGCCACGGCCGGTTGCAGGGCCAAGGGGGTGGTGACCACATCGTCTGCCGCCATTGCTGGGGTGGCAGTGGCCACGATCGCCAAGACCAGCGCCGCCATCGCAAAGCACCATCCTTGCGCCGAAGAGCAGAGCGCCGATACGGCGGAGCCAGCCGAGAGGTGCCAGGCGGAAGTCGTTCTCATTGCAGGTCCTTCATGTAGCAGAATGCGGCAGATCGAGAGGGCTATTGTACTTAGCCCTCCCAGGGAATGCATCGGCCCCTGGCCCTATTTCCCGCACCTTAGCGTCTGCCAACGAACCTCGATCAGGAAACAGCCTCGCATCGCGCCAACACCCCAATGGTTGGGTGCGCGTCCACCCTGGCAACGGCGACCTCGATGCATCGAAACCTGTTTACCTGCCAATCGAATTCCAGGACGCAGGGCAGACGAACCAACGGGCAAGACGATGCGCCGTGCGTTGCTGAAACTGCACAATTCGTCCTTCGGACGGCCGACTCACTGCTGCCGTAACTGCATCGCAGATGCCTCGCAGAAGGTCGACGTATTGACGTAGCGGCGGTTCTCGCCGCGCGCAAGGCATATTTTGCGCGTTCTTGACTTTCGGATTTACAGGCCGTGTTCACGCCACGCGCCCGTGTGCCTCGAATAACCCTAGCTGCCCGCGCCGCTTCGGAGATATAATCAACTACTGACGCCACACGTTCAAATGCGCTCGACCGAGAGCTAGAGTGCCGGAGCACTGTCATGCCAGTTCAGATGGAGTTGTCGCGGATCATCATCAGCGAAATCAACGACCAGCAGGTCATCTACCTGAAGGAGGTCGACGGTGATCGCTCGTTTCCGATCCTGATCGGCATCTTCGAGGCCACCAGCATCGATCGCCGGGTCAAAGGGTACGACTCGCCGCGGCCGCTGACGCACGATTTGCTGGTGCGCGTGGCCGAACACCTGGGAGGCGAGTTTCAGAGCGTGGTGATCAGCGAGCTGAAAGACCACACCTACTATGCGCGCCTTCAAATCAAGCACGAGGGGGAAACGATCGAAGTCGACGCCCGCCCCTCGGACGCCATCGCCGTGGCGGTGACCTGCGACCCACAGCTCCCGATCTTCGTCTCGGAAGAAGTGCTGAACGACGTGCTGGGAGGATGATCGCGCCGGGCAGAATGCTGAATCATAGATGACAAGCGGAAGGCTTACCGCGCGCAGCGGTGCCGCTCTGACATTTAGTATTCCTCATTCAACATCTCGGGCGCGGGCCAAATCTGACGTTGTTGGCCGTTGCCGTAGTCGCCGCAGCGTCGTATGACTAACCGTCCCAACAAGGATAGCTAGCGCCGCTGCACCACAAGGCCACGCCAGCCGCGTTCACAAGGGATTTAATGGGGCTAACTTGACGGGGGGCACGGGGTACGGTCCGAGTGTTGGGTCGATCGAGGCCACGTAAATCGTCGCCTCGGGGAACGCAGCAAATACGGCCTGGTTTTCTTGGTCCAAGAGTCCGGGAAACCAAATCTGCTTGACCACTCGATCGCCAAGTAGCTTGGCGAACGCCGAGGGCGCGGCGGCTACGTCACCCCGCTGGCAGCACAAGTCAGAGTTTGCCGAAGGGCGCTCGGTACCGCGCTCCATCCAATCGTCGCCGGCCATCCAGGCGCCTCGGGCCAACAGCCACGCACGGGCCGTCGACCGCTCGCGCACAGAAATCATCTCGCGCCCCACGATCGCTAACACAATCCCCAACACGGCCATGATAACCAGCAGCGTCCCCAGGCCAAATTGAAACCGGCGGTGGCGCACGGGTTGCGCCGGGAGACTATGCACGTTCGTGGCTGGTGTAATGGACTCCTCTGGATCAACGACTCGCATTTGAAATACCGTGGCGGCCGCATCGGTTGCTTCGACACCGAAAGAGAGGATCACGCGCCGATTGGCGCTCATATCTTCGGCTAGGAATGTTTCCTTCAGCCCATCGTTGCCAATCTGTTTTAAAAACTTGAATTTACCGAGAAAGAATTCCTTGCTCCTGCCGGCCAACAGCATGTCGCATTGCCAGCGCGTCAGCAAATTACCAGAGACCAGAAAGTCGCTAAACGCGGCCAGCGGTGAACCCTCGGACCGCCGCGCGCGTGCGGCCGCCGTGAATTCGCTGAGGGCCTGCTGCAAAGCATCCGCCGTGATGACACCGCTTTCGGTCGCGAGTTCCAAAAACCTGTCGAGGTCCATCGCCGCTTCCACCCCCCATGAGAGCGCCCTGGTGTACGCGATCCATGATATCGCGCCGGGCGGAGCCCGGAAGAATCCGGCTGCGCATTGGTAACCGCGAGTGGCGACCGACACCGTGGGAGTGCGAAGGTAAGAAGCGCTAGAACAGAGCGCGGCGGAATATTCGCCATATCTGATGAACATTTCGCCGCGATATGCCAGCGTGGCACGCTCGCAGGCGGCCAAACGCGACGGTAATTCAGCTTAGTTTCGTTGCCTAGGGGCTAACGACGTTTCTTGGTCCGCGATTTGCTACGTGGGCCAACCTCTGATCGCCCGGCGGGCTAGCGCGGCCGTCGGGGTCCACATCAGAAAACCTGCTGCGCTGGCGAAACTCCGCTGCTTCCTCTTCGAGGGGGCGATGGCGCTGCGCGCTGACTACGCGGCAGGTCGAGAAGTTTCGGCGGGCCCCGAACTGCGTTGCTTTGCATGTGCTGGCTGTTACGCCGTGCGTCGTCCGTGCTGATCGTGACACATCGAGTTGACGTCCTGTTTCCTTTGGCATCCTGGAGAAAATCGTGATGAATCGTTTTGCATGTTTGGGTTGCGCTCTTTTATTCCTTGGCGGTAGCGCGCAGGCAATCCAGGCTGCCTTCGTGAATGGCGACCTCGTCATTCTGACGACGAGTGATAATACGAGCACTTCGGCGGACGCGATCACTCTCAATGACTATCCGTACAATCCGTTGACGGGCACTTTTGGGACGACGCCCACTTCACACGTCCTCACGGGACTTACCTTGCCGGGCCTAAACGACCATGACGGCATGCTACGCGTAACCACCAACGGCAACGATTTGGTCTTTGGCGGTTACCAGGCTGCGGTCGGGACACCGACTGTAATTGCATCCAGTGCGACGCGCGCTATCGGGTTGGTCGACTCCAATTGGAATCTCACCACCACCCCCATCACCGGCTATTCAGGCGTGGCTCTGCGCTCGGTCGTGTCCACCGATGGCCAGCACTTCTGGACGGGCGGAGATCAAGGCACCGACGGCGGACAATACTACATCAACGCTAGCGGACCCGCGACGCAGACGCAAATCACGGCCAACGACGCCCGCGCCAATCAAATTGTCGATGGCCAGTTATGGGGATTCTCCAGCAGCAATGCCGGCACCGAGATCGGCTCCGGTCTGCCGACCTCGGCCGCGGCGGCGACGATCGCCATGAACTCGCCGTTTGTAAAAAGCGATGCCGTCTTCCTCGATTTGAACCACGACGGCACGTCGGATACAGCTTATTCCACCGACGGCAAAAACCTGTTGGGAAAATGGAACTTCGACGGCACCAACTGGAACCTGACAGGCCAATGGACCGGCACGAAGGCCGATATCAACAACATCAACTCGCTCGAAGCGTTTGTCTTTAACGGCAAGATCGAGCTCCTCGCGGCTACGCAGCAAGGCCAGCTCTTTCAATTCACCGACGCCAACGGAATCTCGCCCAACTTCGATCCGGCCTTCCTCGCCAACACGGCACCCACCCCCTTTCTCAGCATGCCGAGCGAGAGCTTTCGCGGAATGGCGATCACTGTCCCCGAGCCTGCGAGCGTGGCCCTATTGGCCTTGGCGATTCCTTGCTTGCTGGGATTCCGTCGTTGGAGATCTCGTTGATGCGGAACGTGATTGCTTGCGGTCTGCTGGTCCTGGCTGGTTGCTCTGAGCCTGCGACAACAAACATCGCCGAGCCGTTGCCGCTGCGTGCTTCGCAACCGGTACCGGTCAATCGGGTGCGATCGGCCGCGATCTGGGTGAATCCGCTTGATGCGGCGCAAAGCCGCATCATGATCGCTAACGCGGCCCGCGGGATCGAAGTACACGACCTCAACGGTTTGCTGCTGAAGCATCTCGACGAGGGTTATGAGACCAATTCGGTGACGATCCTGCACGGCTTTCCGCTCGCTGGCAAGCCGGTCGATCTGCTGCTGGCCACCTATCCAGACCAGCGCGTTGCCGGTGTGAAGTTGTGGATGATCCATGCGGAAAAGGCCAAGCTCAAGGAGGTGCCGGGCGCAGACCGCTTTACGATCCCCGACAATCCCTACCCGCGTGGCATAGCGGCCTATCGGAGTCGGCAAACGGGAAAGTCGTACATCTTCGTTACGACAGAAGAGGGCTACATCGACCAGGTCGAGCTCACCAGCGATGCCCAAGGCGCTATCACGGTCAGGCAAGTTCGCCGGCTGGAACTCTCCGGCAAAACCGAAGGTTGCGTCGCCGATGAAGATCGCGGCGTGGTCTACTTCGCCGAAGAGAAGCGGGGCGTCTGGCGTTTTGGCGCCGAGCCCGATGTCGATTCGCAAGGCCAGGAAGTGATCAAGGTCGGCGAGCATGGGCTCGTGCCCGACGTCGAGGGGATTTGCCTGTATTGCCTGGGGCCAATGCAGGGCTATTTGGTCGTGGTTGGTCAAGGCGCCAAGAGCGAGCGGTCCCGGTTGAATGTCTACGATCGGCAAGATCTCCACTTCGTCGGCGCCATCGTCCCCTCGGCCGCAGGCGGCAATGCCGTGGAATTTGCCTCGGGCGTGGCCGTGACCAGTGCGCCGCTTCCCGATTTTCCTCAAGGCTTGCTGTTGGTCAAAGACCGTAATAATCCGAATGCGAGCGAGGACTTCAAATACTTTTCTTGGGCCGATTGCGCAAAGGCTCTGCAACTTTCCACGACCGCGAGCGCCGCCGAGCAATCGGCCAATTAGCTGCGACCACGGATAGAAATAATTCCGTCGCTTGTTTGGCGCACATTGTCATAACGCTGTCACCATTCGGACAACCCGATTCGCAGCAATGGCAAGCGGCAAGGTGTTAACCGGTGCGTAGTCATTCTGCAGCCTGCTCGTAACGTGGAACATGATGTCCGCGCACAATCGTCATCGTCTTGCCTTTACCATCGTCGAATTATTGGTGGTGATTGCCATCATGGGCATCATGGTGGCACTGCTCTTGCCCGCGGTGCAGGCGGCGCGCGAAGCAGCGCGCCGCATCCAATGCACCAACAACGTCAAGCAAATCAGCGTGGCCATTCATAGCTTTATTTCCACCAACCAGGGACTTCCACCTGGGCTGCCGGACTGCTCGCCCGTGGCGTCTCAATGGATTAGCGGCGGTGCCCAGATGGCCGATTACACGGCCACCTGCCAGGGGCCGAATTGGGCGTCGAACATTCTCGATTTCCTGGGCGAGGGGGCACTGCAAGATCTGATCTCGAACTGCGTGCTGACAAACAAGCACGCTTGCGATGACTGCGAGCACGCCGATGCCGGGGCGCCGATCCGCAGGACGCCCAGCGAATACGTTTGCCCGAGTGCTCAAAACATGTCGATCTTGTTCGGCAGCCAGGATCCCGCGGTCGACGGCCTGGGAGGGACCGTCGGCGGTAGTGGGTCGGTCGCCGGCTTAGAGAATCTGGCGAAAGGGAATTACGCCGCCAATTTTGGTCAGGATTCGTACGTCAATTCGGCCGTGCCATCAATGGCGGGAATGCCAGGCGTGACCTATGACAAACAGAATGCGGGCCTGTTCGAGGTGGCCAACATTGCCTTGTCTCCGGCGGCGGCCAGCTCGGCCGAAAAAGGAAATTTCAAAATGGCCCGGCAGTCAGGCGTCAAACCGCAAGAAGTCACCGACGGTCTGTCGACGACGCTTATGATCTCGGAAGTGCAGATTTGGGATTCTTATCGAGATGTCCGCGGCGTCTGGTCCTGCGCGGCGCCTGGCGCCTCGGCTTTTCTGACAAAAACCGGTCCCAATTCGGCCATGCCCGACACGACGATCGGCTGTGATCCCGCGATTTCCGCCGGTGATCCGCTGCGGTGCATCGAAAACCAAACTAACGGGCAGGTTTGGGCGGCCGCCCGCAGCGGTCACCCAGGCGGTGTCGTCGCGACAATGGGGGACGGCTCGGCCCGATTCTTCGTCGACGGGATCGACCTTCGAATTTGGCAATCGCTATCAACACGCTCCGGCAGCGAAGCGGTAGTTGCTCCGTGATGCCGAGGTGTAGAATCGTGGGTATGTACCGCCCTACCCGCGACGAGCGCAATTTGCTGATCGCCCTCGGAAGTGTCGTATTCCTGGCGATTGGCGGATATGTCACCGGCGCCTATGTGTTTGGCCGTATGTGGGCGAAAGCGCATTCGCCCGAAGCGCGTGTGTATTTCCGTGAACGGTTCGAGCGCGATCGGGAAGCGGGACCACACGTACAATCCGAAATTACACACGAACCTGACCGGGATCATCGCCAAGCACAGCCACAATAACAGGCTTCGACCGATCGAAAAGCCGCTTGGGACAAGTGGTCGACAGCGTGACTGTTCTAATGGAAAGATAGATATGAGCGCAGTTGAAGTCGCGATCATCGCTGTTGTGATCATATTGTTGCTAGGTTCGCGCCTGCCGCCCATGTTCCGGTGCGAGCCCTGCGGGCGATGGTCGTTGAACCCTTGGCGATGCTCGCATTGCAGGCGGACAAAAACGCCCCCCATTTATAACGACCGGCCCTCGGCCTAACAGTCTGTTGAAATTCGCTGCTTGACGGGCATGGTATTGTGGCGGCCAGTTTTTGATTTCACGGCATGGATGCACTTTCATGGCACTCGGCAAGCGCAAGCGTGAACAGCAGGCGGCGTGGGTAGCGACGACGGAGTTGCC
>DASXEJ010000219.1 GCA_036490175.1 Pirellulales bacterium
ACCCTGGGGCAATACTTTGGCGGTCACACGTGCGGTCGAGGCGGCGCTCGAAGCGTTGCGTCCCGGGCTGGCCGGAGTGACGATCGACCCGACGATCTTTCGCCCGGCGACGTTTATCGAACGGGCGCTGGAAAACCTCACCCATTCCATGTTATTAGGGTGCGTGTTGGTCGTAGCCGTGCTGGCCTTGTTCCTGTACGACTGGCGGACGGCGCTGATCAGCATCACGGCCATACCGCTTTCCCTGATCGCGGCGGCGATCGTGCTGCATTTTTGGGGCGTCACGTTCAACACCATGGTGGTGGCAGGCCTGGTAATTGCCTTGGGCGAAGTGGTGGACGATGCGATCATCGACGTGGAAAATATTCAGCGCCGCTTACGTCAAAATGCGCTGACTCCGCAGCCGGCCCCGGCCTTCGATGTGGTTTTGCACGCCTCGCTCGAGGTGCGCAGCGCCGTCGTCTATGCCAGCCTGATCGTGACGCTGGTGTTCGTGCCGATTTTATTTCTGGACGGTGTCGCTGGATCGTTTTTTCGCCCCTTGGCGATTGCCTATATCCTGGCGATTCTGGCATCTCTGGCGGTGGCGCTGACGGTGACGCCGGCCTTGTCGCTGGCGCTACTGCCTAGCGTAGCGGGGCGCAAGCGCGTCGAGGCGCCGCTGTCGCGCTACTTGCAGGATCTCTACGTGCGCACGCTTCCACCGTTGGTGGCGCGGCCCCGCACGTGCGCGATGGTGATCGCGATCACGTTTCTAGCGACCGCTGTGGGCGTGATGCGATTGGGCGAGGAGTTCCTGCCGAACTTTCAGGAGACCGACTTCCTGATGCACTGGGTGGAAAAGCCCGGCGCATCTCTGGACGCCATGCGACGCGTCACGATCCAAGCCAGCCGCGAGTTGCGGGCCATTCCGGGCGTGCGGAATTTCGGCTCGCACATTGGCCGCGCCGAGGTGGCCGACGAAGTGGTCGGGCCGAACTTTACTGAACTGTGGATCAGCGTCGACCCCGATGTCGACCTAACGCAGACCGTGGCCCGGATTCAAACTTTGATCGATGGTTATCCAGGCTTGTACCGCGACGTGCTCACTTATCTCAAGGAGCGCATCAAAGAGGTGCTCTCGGGCGCCGGAGCCACGATCGTCGTGCGTACCTTCGGACCTGATCTGGCTGTGTTGCGGGCCAAGGGGGAAGAGATCCGCGCCGCGATCGCCGACGTGCCAGGCGTAACAAACTTGAAGATCGAACCGCAAGTGCTCGTCCCGCAATTGCAAGTGCGCGTGCGCCCCGATGCCGCCGCCCGCTTTGGACTGACCCACACCCAGGCGCGCCGCGCCGTCGCCACGCTAGTGAACGGCACCAAGGTGGGCGAGGTTTATCAGGATCAGAAAAGCTACGATGTCGTCGTGCGCGGCATTGCCAGCGTGCGCGCGGATCTGGCGGCGCTACAGCGCCTACCTATCGATTTGCCGACCGGAGGTCACGTTGCGTTAGGAGACGTGGCCGATCTGCAGATCGCTCCTGCACCGAACGAGATCAAACGCGAGGCGGCCTCACGACGCCTGGATGTCACCTGCAACGTGGCCGGGCGTGATCTGGGTAGTGTCGCCCGCGACATTGAGGATCGAGTGCATGGCCTCTCGTTCGATCGCGGTTACCACCCGGAGTTTCTGGGTGAGTACGCCGCGCGCGAGCAGTCGCGGCGACGACTGTTTGCACTTTCGGGCTTATCGCTGACGGGCATCTTGCTGCTACTGCACGTCGACTTTCGCTCGTGGCGAATTGCACTGCTTGTGTTTCTCACGATTCCTTTCGCTTTGGTCGGAGGCGTCTTGGGGGCCGTGCTCCAAGGGGGTGTATTGTCGCTGGGGTCGCTCGTAGGTTTCGTGACTGTGCTGGGAATCGCGGCGCGCAACGGCATCATGCTCGTCAGCCATTACCGGCATCTCGAGCTTGAAGAAGGGGAACCTTTCGGCGCAGAGCTCGTGCTGCGCGGCGCGCGCGAGCGACTGGTGCCGATCCTCATGACGGCGCTCTGCACGGGCCTGGCACTGGTGCCATTGGTGTGGGCCGGCAATCGGCCGGGGCATGAGATCGAATATCCGATGGCCGCCGTGATCCTGGGCGGTTTGGCAACTTCGACGATTCTGAACCTGTTCTTATTGCCGCCCATCTACCTGGCGTTTGGTCGCGTCACGCCAGGTCCAAAACAGGTGCTGCCGCAGCAGCGCTAGTATCGCTAGCGGCGCTCGCGTTCCTTTCCAGCGCGTTAGGTTTCCGGGTTGCTAACCGGTTCTTGGCGACTCTGCACAAGCTCTGACGGCGATGCTTGGTTCCTGCGTGCTTCACCGCTGATTCGCGCTTGCGACGTCTGCCGAAGTAGTTTGTACGCCTACCTCTTACGCGTCTGCTATCACCTGCCCTCATCGCTCGCTCCTTGCATCATGCCGTTCCGGCTTCTACCGCCGTGGCCGTGGTTCGCGCACCTGCGCTCACTGAGCGCGCCGCGTGTGAATGGATGCAGCGCGACAAGCTGGTTCGCCGTGCTGATTGTATTGAGCGTGGCCTGCCTCGGCTGTCAGAGGGCGGCTGAAGGATACAGGGGCAAGCAATCGCCGGATCCGCAGCTAAGATCGGAAACGTTGCCGACCGTACCCGACGACCTGCGCGTGGGCTTGGGCGACACTACGATTCGGCTCGCGGCCTACGACCAGGACGTCGCGCCCACGGTCGACCCAAGCGCACAACGTGGTGCGACGGGCCCCGCCGTGGTCGCGGCCCCGGCGCCCAAGCGATCTCGTTCGCAGAATGGATCGGGTGACCAGGCTGTTCGGCTTCCTACGCCGGCCGATTACCCTCGGCCCGCCGCGAAGCCCATCGGCGCACGATCGGCAGAGTTGCGGATCAAAAGCGAGAACATTCCGGCCGGGAATCCGCCGATCGGTCCACCGTATTTAGCGCCGGTTCGGCTCGTGCCTGTGCAGCTAAGTCTGATGGAGGTGATCGAAATCGGGCTGCGGCAGAATCCCGATCTGGTTACGGTGCGTCGCACCGAGGGAGTCAGCGTTGGCATGTACGGCGTGGCGGCAACCTACCCCTTTAATCCATTCATACAAGTCAATGCGACACCGCTGCAAACCAACAACGGCACCGGTTCGACCATCTATAACTATGTGCTGATGATGCAAACGATACAGCTGGCGCACCAGCAGCTTTATCGCGAGCAAGTCGCCGGCGCCGCCCTGACCTCGGTGCGGTGGACCATCGTGCAGGCCGAGTTGTTGAACGTGGCGATGACCGAACGGCTATTCTTCCTGGCGCTTTACCAACGCGGCCTGCGCGAACTCGCGCAGGCCACGGCCGCCATGAACGACGAGCTGCTGCGCGTCTCGCGAAAGCAATTCGATGCCGGGCAGATATCGGCGGCCAACTTGACGATCATCCAGCTCGATAATCGCTCCACGCGCGAACAGCTACGGCTGATGGAGGCCAACTACCAAAATTCACTGTTGGACCTGAGACGGCATTTGAATATTCCGCTCAATACGCCCATCGACGTGATTGGCGACCTGGACGAATGGGAATGGGCGTCGGGCGCACCAGAAAGCCTACTGCGACTGAAGTGTCCGCAAGGTGCCTTCGAGGCAGGCGACGGCGCGGCCGTTGACGAATTGGCCGCTTCGCGTCCCGACGTTATGGCCGCCCGCGCCGACGTAGGTACGGCGCGAGCAAACGTGCGGTTGGCCGACGCCTCGCGCACGCCGGACATTCAGGTGGGACCGTATTATCAGCGTACCGACAACGGAGTGACTTTCTTCGGATTCCGACTCCATCGCGAACTGTACGTGTTCAACGACTTCACGCCGCTGTTGCGGCAGCGGCAGGCCGAATTGCGACAGCGCATCACCGCGCAGGAACAGCTGCAGGCGCGGGCCAGGATCGAAATCGAGGCGGCCATAAACCGCTACGAGCGAGCCCGCTGGATCGTCGCCGAAAATGAGAATCTGCTCCATTTTCTGCCGGAGGAGATTCAACGGCTGGAGGAGCAATTCATCGCAGGCGAAGTCGACGTGTTGCAGGTATCGCAGGCCCGCACGAGCCTGATCAATGCCCGGCGGGCGAATCTGGACTGCTTGAACGAATTGGCGCAGGCAGCGGCCGTGCTCACCGCAGCCACGGCCGTACCCCCGCAAACGATGATCCGGCCAATGGCGAAGTAGCGTGCGCTCGCCCACTTTCTTTAGTGGGCGTGTCGTCGTCACTTGGTAGCTAGATTCCTACGCTTGGCTTTCCTGGAGCAGTCCCCTGCGGCTTCGCGGTGGCGGCCATCTGGCACCATGCCCTTAGCATTGTCTAACGTACATGGGCAATAGAACACGGGTCGACCGTCGAGCGTAAGTAACTCATGGACAATTACCTTGCGGCAAGCTTGTCGTAAGATCACGGGTAGGATGACGATTGCGTTGCCAGCCGAGACCTGGCCGCCGCACTTCGCTCGGCAGACTCCCGTGGGGCAGCACGGCGGCGTGTTCCACGTTTTCAAAAGCCGATTTGTTGCTTCACGACGTGGCCACGTGGTAGGCTGGATGCCTGGAGCAACAGAGGTCTATCATGGGCATCCGCGTCACCTGTGCCGCCTGTCAGGCAACGTTCCGTGTGCGGGATGAATTTGCCGGCAAGAAAGGGCGCTGTCCCAAATGTGACGCATCATTGCGCGTGCCTGGCACGACGCCTATTGTCCCACCAGCGATGGTTGGTCCTCCTCCTGCGCCGCCCCCATTGGTGCCGGTGCATCCGTTGGCCAGCGATACTGCGCCATCCCTCAATGACGCGGCACCGGTCATCACCGTCGACACCGACGAGCTGATCCGTCGCCCCACGATCGTAATGCGACGGGCGGGACGTGTGCGACGATGGACGTGGCTCGCGGCGGCTGTGCTGCTGGTCGCTGCGACGGCAGGGGGCATCGCATTCGTGGTCAGGGGGAGCTTGCTCTCGAGCGCAGGCGCCAAGAACGCCAGTAGCGTCACCACTGCTCCGGCGACGAATCCACCCTTGGAATTAGGGGTCAACAAAGCCCCCTTCAATCCGCCGGCTTTGCCGCAGGCCGCGGATCCGACAAAGCCCGTCCCAGGCGCACCGTTGGAGGACGTCGT
Source organism: Pirellulales bacterium (assembly GCA_036490175.1). Classification (NCBI taxonomy): domain Bacteria; kingdom Pseudomonadati; phylum Planctomycetota; class Planctomycetia; order Pirellulales; species Pirellulales bacterium. The sequence goes on from DASXEJ010000219.1 coordinate 5,156, forward strand.
TGCCTATGTGAAGCATGGCATCGTGAAAATCGAAACCTCCGACGGTCTTAACAATCGTCGTGGATTGGGCTCGGGCTTCGTGATCGACACAAGCGGCCTGGTGGCAACGAACTATCATGTCGTATCCGACGCCTCGAAGGCCGACGTGCTGTTCAGCGACGGTACGCGCTACGGAGTCGAGGGATATACCGCGATCGATAAGCACGCCGACCTTGCCATCCTCAGGCTCAATGGCGTTCCGCCAGACGTCAAAGCGCTCGAGCTGAGATATGGCGACAGGCCCCGCGATGCGTCGCAGGTGTATGCCATCGGTCATCCCCAAGACAATGAGTTTACCACCACGGGCGGTATCGTTGGCCGCGTGCTCCGCACCAATCAACTGCCGACCGAAACGCGCCAGTGGTTAACCTCGACGATCGACGATAGTGGTGACGACCTATGGATCCAGCACGACGCCAAAATATCGCCGGGCAACAGTGGCGGACCCTTGATCAACGCCCACGGAGATGTGGTTGGAGTGAACTCCTGGGTCAACCAGAAGCTCGGGCTCGGCTATGCGATCCATGCGCGCCATCTGCACGACCTGGTGGCTCGGCAAGAGGCTGTAGTGCTGCCCCTGAAGCAGCATCGCCGCAGCATGCCCGAGCCGGCGGAGCCGCAGCTAACGAGCATGCGCGGTGTTGCCGAGCAGATCAAGCAGTTGCGCCACCGGCTGGCGGCCCAAGGCTGGCGTCCGCAGACCGCGGACGACTGTGCGTCGTTCGACGAGTTGGCGCGGACGATCACCGAAGTGAAGTACGTTCAGGCTCACCCAGGCGCACAGACGCCCATGCCGCTCGACGAACAGCAGGCGCTACTGCAAGAGGCCGACGAAGTCGTGGACGCGCTGCAGGCCGTCTCGTGGAAAGTGCAAGAGCAGATATTGCCCATCAACGCGCACGCCGGCAAGGATCGCGCCCCCTATGGAGGCGTATTTCTCTTTGGTCGCGTGAAGAAGCTTTTCTTGGGGGACGACATGGAAAACGCGGCGCTCATTCAGGTGGAAGGTACCGATGAACAATTCTTTCTTCCCCTGGATGATGCCATTGCCGGAGTGAAGGAGGAGGGCTGCGTGCTCGTACTGGGGATCGCGCATCCTTCCAAGGTGCGCGTCGGCGATAATCCGCTCAAGCCGACAAAAGTGCCGATCTTGCTTAGCAAAGTCGTGCTGCCTTTGGCTCGCTAAGATCGCGGCGGCGTAAAACGCCGCATGGAAGAACTTCAGCTAGAACGCTTCAACTTGTCGCGCGATACGACCATATAGATCGAGTCCCCGCGGGCAACTTCTTTTCCTTCTTCGTTGCGCACGATGCTTTCGGCGTGGATAATGTGTTTGCCCAGCCGTGGCACCGTGGATTCACAATAGATCATTCCTTCGGAAACCGGACGGAAGTATTTGATTCGCAAGTCGACTGATACCAGCGACGAGCTGCCGTCGAGCCGATGTACGTCCGTCAGCAGAATTGCGTGCGCAATCCCCGTGTCGATCAGCGTGGCGATGATGCCGCCGTGCATGATGTGGGCAGGCTGCGTCAGGTCGGGCCGCCAAGCGACCTTGAGCATCGACCAGCCGGGACGCATGTCCTCGACTTCCATCCCGATGAGCTTGAAGAACGGCCAGTTCCGGGCCGTTTCCAGAATCTTATCGCGGGCTTGAAGAATCGCGGGATCGTCGGGAAGTGGCGGGGCGGACATGCTCAGTTGCTCCTCAAGGGGCACGAAAAATCGTTGGCCGTATCGTAGGGGACGTCTCGCGAATCGGCCAGACGCCGGGCGATCCGCGGGCGGCGATCTGCAAAGGGGGCTTGTCTGCGAAAGCCTTTAGGCCCCTTCACCGCGGCGTGGCGCTCTCGATAATACTGCCGGGCGACAACCTGGCCTCGACGCCCACAATCGCACACGCACGTCATGGGAGCATGGACATGAAGATGTTTCTGGCCGGCCATTGGATGGACAAGCCCCAGCGGGCCAACGTCACGAATCCGTTCGACGGTACGGTCGTCGACACCGTACCGAGGGCCAACGCGGAGGACATCGAGGCGGCACTGGCCGGGGCCGTGACGGGCGCGGCAGAGATGCGCCGCACAACCGGTTACCAGCGTTACGAAATCCTGCACCGCGCCAGCGAACTGATGCGAAAGTGCATCGATGAACTTGGCCGGCTCATCAGCCAAGAAGAGGGCAAGACACTGGCTGAAGGACGTGGCGAAGCCCAGCGGGCCACCGAGACGATGGAACTGTCGGCCGAAGAAGCCAAGCGGATCTCGGGCGAAGTGCTGCCGCTCGACGGCGCGTCGGGTGGAGCGGGCAAGCTGGGATTTACGCTGCGCGTCCCCTGCGGCGTAGTGGTAGCCATCACGCCGTTCAACTTTCCGTTGAACCTGGTGTGTCATAAAGTGGGGCCGGCATTGGCTGCCGGCAACGCGGTGGTCTGCAAGCCGGCCAGCGACACGCCCCTGTCGGCACTGCGGTTAACCGAGATTCTTCTCGAAGCCGGGCTGCCACCGACGGCAATCGCCTGCGTCACCGGTTCCGGGGGCGAAATCGGCTCGCTACTGGCCCGCGACCCGCGGGTTCGCAAGATCAGCTTCACGGGCAGCCGTGACGTAGGAGAGAAACTGTGTCAGATCGCCGGGCTGAAGCGTGTGACGATGGAGCTTGGATCGAACAGCCCTCTGATCGTCATGCAGGACGCCGACCTGGCCAAAGTCGCCAAGGCGACCGTCGCCACCGGATATGGCAACGCCGGCCAGGTCTGTATTTCGACGCAGCGGGTGATCGTGATGGACGCTGTCTATGACGAGTTCCTGGATGTGTTACGGCCACAGGTGCAGGCGCTGCGCGCCGGCGATCAGCTCGACCCGCAAACGCAGATGGGACCCATGGTGCGCGAGGCAGATGCACGACGCGTGGAAGAGTGGATCCACTCCGCCGTAGCCGACGGAGCGCGGCTGCTGGCCGGTGGCAGGCGCAGCAAGGCTCTACTGGAACCGACGCTGTTGGCCGACGTGCGCCCACAAATGCGCATCAGTTGCGACGAGCTTTTCGGCCCGGCCGTGGCGGTGACGCGGGCGGCCGATATCGGGGAGGCGATCGCACTGGCCAATGATTCGCACTACGGACTCAGCGCTGGGATCTTCACGCAGGATATCGATGCTGCGATCCGGTTCGCTCGCGAGGTCGACTCTGGCAACATTCACATCAATTGGGGCCCAGGCTGGCGGGCCGACCTGATGCCTTACGGTGGACTGAAAGAGAGCGGGATGGGGAAAGAGGGTCCTAAGTACGCCATTGCCGAGATGACCGAGAGCAAAACCGTGGTGATTCACGGTCCAACGGCCTAGGCGGCCGTGTACAGCGAGCCTTGAGGAGGCTAGTCCGATTCGAATTGCGATGGCGCGCGCAGCCACACGATCGATTACCGAGGCAGCACATTACCGATCGCGGTGCGAATCGAGAATGTCCTGCAGGGGAAACTTGTCTGGAAAGGGAATATCCGCGCTCTTCAGCAGAGCACGATAGCGATTGATAAAGATCGCCATGTCCTCACCAAATAATTCGTCGCTCCGCATTCGCGGGAATTGCTTGCTTATTTCGTCCCACTTGGCAAAGCCCTGCTCGTACAGCTTTTGTGCCGCGATCAGGTCTTGGTCCACGCGAAAGGCCGTATCGGCCTGGTGAATGAGCCGGCGGGCCTCGAGGGCTTCCGGACGCATTTCCATTTCGCAGCGGCTGAGCCAATAGGGATAGTTGGTCGTCTCGCGGCTGCGTTCGATCGTGCTGAGCATTGCTTCTAAATCTGCGATTTGGGCAACAATCCTCTTCGCCTCGGCACGCTGATTTGCGTCGACGCGCTCGGCCAGATCGGCATGCGAGACCTTTAACTTCTGGTCCGCCGCAGCCGCCAGGCCGTGCTGTTCAGTGTCGCGCTCGGCAACCGGCCGATCAAACGCGGCGCGCTCGGCCTTGGAGAGCTTGGCGAGCTTCTCTTCGTAAATCTGCTCACGCCGACCTGCGGGGGGGAGTTGTTCCAGCTGTGTTACCAACTCTTCAATCCGGCTCATCACTTTGTCGCGGTCATTGAGCCGGATGGAGGTATCCGCGGATTTGTAGATTTCTCGCGCGCCGAAGTCGAGCCAGTCGCGATGCGCCACAGTCCACGCGAGGCCGGCCTTTTCCTCGAACACTCCCTCTTCTTCCAGCGCGACCGCGTAATTAATCCGATTCTTGGGCGCGTTGGAAAGAAACACTATGGGATTTAAGCGATCCAGCATTTTCTCGCGCTCCGCCACTCGCACCGAATCCAGATACGACAGGCGGCCCACCAGCCAATTATCACGCTGGTCGAGCGGGCGTGTGCCATGGAAGTCGGCATCTTCGCGGAACAGGCGGCGGAATTGCAGCTTTTCATCGGCCGTGCCGATCTTTTGCGAGATGACCCAACCCAAGTATTGGATCAGGCGCGGCGCGGATTCGTTATAGACGATACCGTCTTGCAGGAAACGGATTCCTTTCATAACCCAGAAATAGCGATCGCGATAATCATCGAATTCGTAGGAAATGTTATAGGCCAGGTTCCAGCCCTGGTACGACCAGACGGTGGGGAAATTCGGCTGCACCTTGATGATCTGTTCCGAGGTGGCCGAAAACGCGGTCCAGTCCTCCTTCATCTTGTAGTCGATGGCCTTCTTCCAGAGCAGCGTCGCGGCGATATTGCGCATGCCGAGCGTGGCCAGCTTGATCGTCTCGCTGGTAGGGTCGATTTGTCCGAGATTGGCTTGCCCCAGCTTGTACTCGTCGCGCAATTGCGCGAGCACACCACCGGCGCTGCCGGCTTCGCCTGGCACGCCTTGACGAGCTGGCATGCTCAATAGCGACAGCGGCACCAGCAAGGCAACCAGCACAGCGAGATAGACAATCTTTCGTAGAAATGGGCGTTGATTCATTTCGCGACCTCGCGCGTTTTCAGGCACAGGAAGCCAACGACAAACAGAGGTATCAGGAAGGCGAGCACGCCCAGCGATTGCTCCGTGATCAGATATGCTGGAATGTTGAAACCATCGGCGACGTAGCTGGCGTCATCCAATTGTGCGAAATCGGGCAGCAGGCTGGCGATAATCTTCAGCGGCCACAGCGTGGCCGCGTCCAGCCCTTGCACTACCTTGGTAGCCAGATTCTCCTCTAGGGGCGTCGAGATGCTACTTTGTGTCACGATGCGCAGCGCAGCCTCGAAGGTATTGCCCCCCAGTACCTGGCCCGTCGCCAACTCTTGTACCCATGAGGCGAACTGTCCCGCGATCAAAGTGACAAGAGTGGCCAACATTGCCACGGCACCATTAAGGAATGTGCTCCACATGACGCCAAAGCCGGTTACCATTAGCATTTGCAGCCAGATGCCCGTGTAACCCTTCAAGAAATTCGCTTCGAACGATCCTTCACGGGGCAGTAGATATAAATCGGGCTTGGCCATGCCAAAATACTGCCCCCCTTGCAGGCAGTGCAACTCGATCTCGAGTTGACCGTCGTCGACTAGATCGTCGAACAGATTAAGCTCCTTGCCGTCGGAATCCTCGAGCTTCAGCGGTACGACGTGTTCGTCGATCGCGAACTCTTTGGCAAAGAAATTCTGCGGTCGGGCGGAAGCCTTGGTGCGCGGGTTGCGCAGCGTGTAACTCCCTAAAACCGTTTTCTCGATGTCCCCTTTGTGAGTACGAAACACGGTGATGGTCATGTTCAAGCGCAGGCCATCCGGAAAATCCTCGCGGCGGATGCCATCGAAGAGCCACCGTGCGCTCATCAGCTTGCCGCCTTCGATGTAGCTGCGGTAGGTCCACTCGTTGCCGACGTTGATGCCCTTGTCCGTCGGCCGGCCCCCACGATCCATGAAGGTTAGATTCGCGGCGTAGACGGGAATGCGGGCATGAAACTGCCCCTGCGGAGAGCCGATCGTAAATCGCTGACTGCTTCCCTTTCCGTCGGCCGTTATGTCGTGCCAGTGCCCCTGCACCACGTCGGTCGATCCGCTACCGTCCGCCCCGATCAAAACCTGATGATGATGGTTGCGATCGAGGGTAGTGCGACCGGTCCGTTCCGGTTCGGCGTCGGTATCTTTATCTTTGGCGACGACCATGGTCAGATCGTTCGCGGTCAATTCGTGAGAGTGATTCAGCGCCCTGACGACGAACAAATAGCTAATCAGCCCCATAATTGCTAGCAAGGCCGTGCCTACGGCGGAGAAGCCAAGAATACGTCCCAACACGATTTCGCTGGGGCGGACGGGCTTGGTCACAATCGTGTAAATCGTATGGTTCTTGATGTCGTTCGGCAGGCTGAACGCGCTCAGGAACACCATCATCAGCAACACCAGCCAGGAAGTGGCCGTGAGCACGAAGCTTAAATAGAGGCGCGCCGGATCGGGGGTACGGGCGTCGAGAAACCACAACGCAAACGCCAGGATGACAATGAATACGGCCAGGCCGGCCAGTACCCTCCGGCGAAGCGACTCTTGAATAGCCAGTCGGGCCAGTGCCAGGACGCGCCGCGGCGAGATTCCCACCAGGTCCATCACCGCGCCAGTCAACAGCCGAAAGATCATGTCGCCGGCTTTACCGGGACCATAGCGAACCGCTGCGAGGACGAATCCGAAGAATAATGCCGCCAGCGCCACGGCGCCGACAACCGTCAGCCACTGCGGCAAGCCGGTGGCAATCCATTGTTCCAGCGGTAATGGTTCGCGTTCCAGGACCATGAATAAGAACTGGTTCGAGTGGACGAATTAACGATATGAATGACGATGAAGCAGAATCAGAACTTTGAGCACTATTATGATGGCAAGAAGATTAAGTCGTGCGGTCGGCGGGTTGTGACGTAAGCGGTTGTATCAAGTTTTCTCCACGGCCCGGCGACCTGGGTGCTCTTCGCTATCGCGGACGATGTTGAGGAACAGGTCTTCCAAGGTTGTGGTCGGATTGTCAATTTTCAAAACATCGCCCTGATGCCGTTTGACCACGGCCGCGATCTCGGCTTTTGCTTCGTCACTGAGCGCAGTCGTCCGAATCTCGGTGATATCGCGCATCTTGAGCAGCGTGTCGACGCGTCCCAGTTCCTTTAGCTCGCCCTGGTAGAGAATCGCGATCCGATCGCACACATCCTGAACGTCGGGCAGCAAGTGGCTGCACAACAGGACCGTCTTCCCCTCATCGCGTAACTTGAGGATCAAATCCTTGATTTCACGCGTGCCGATAGGGTCTAGGCCCGAAGTAGGTTCGTCGAGCACGAGCAATTCGGGGTCGTTGATCAACGCCTGAGCCAAGCCGATGCGCCGCGTCATGCCTTTGGAATACTCGCGCAGTTGACGGCGTTTTGCCCCGCGCAAGCCGACCAGATCGATCAGTTCCTGAGTGCGTTGGCGGCGAACCGAGGCCGGCATGTCGAACAGCCGGCCGTAGAAGTCCAGCGTCTCCTCTGCGTTCAGAAACCGATACAGGTACGATTCTTCCGGCAGATAGCCGATCCGTTCGTTTTTGGTCACATCCGTGGCGGACCGGTTAAAAACCAGCGCCTCGCCACTGGTGGGAAAGAGCAACCCCAAGAGCAGCTTGATAGTCGTAGTCTTGCCTGACCCATTGGGACCCAACAGGCCAAAGATTTCGCCGCGCCGCACTTCCAGGTCGAGCGCCTTGAGGGCACGGACTTTTTGCCTCCCCCAGAAGTCTCGATAGATCTTGGAGAGGTTTCTGGTTTCGACCACGACCTCGTCCGGCTGCCTACGTGCGGAAGCCGTTGCTGGGGCTGTGGATACATCCGACGGCATGAGGGGTCCTCACGATTCCGAGACGGTGAGCGGTAACAAGAAATCTGGCGACAGTACGACCCTGTCTGAGAAACCTAACTTGACGACGGGGCGGGCCCCTCACGGCGCTACGCTGCAAGCTGATACGAGCCAACACAGCGTAAAGTTCGACCTATACAGGAAATGCGTACCATGCCGATTGCCACGGCCACGGCCCGCCCAACCCCCAGCCCAGAAACCTCGACTATAGCCACCTGGACCGGCAGCATTCAAGATGCCAGGGCTGAATCCTGGATAAGCCGCTTCGCAAACGGGCATCTTAGCCGAGCGGAGGTCGTGTTAGTTTTGCGCCGCGCGATGATACACTGGACGTTGGGGCACCCCTCTGCGGTTCTCGCCGGAGGTTCTGGCAATTTCTGTGCTGCTTCTAAAACTCGTGCCTCTCGCTGCTGTGGCGACCTTAGGGCTCGTGCTTACGTGCCCAGGCGGACATATCTTGGCCGCCGACATTACTAGCCGGCATGCCGAGCTGCGGGCCAACTATTCCGCGCAACTCGCGGAACTGGCAGCCTGGGCCGAAAGCCAGCAGCTAAGCGTCGAAGCAGAAACGTCGCGGAACTGGCTGCCGGCGCTCCAGCCTAATCGCCTGATGCTGGCCTGCCGCCCCGCGGCAGGTGAAGTGGTGTCAAAGCTACCAGAAACTGCCTCGGAGTGGCGCCAGCGATTTGCGACGCTCCGTCGGGGACAGGCCGAGGCGTTGTTTGCGCTCGCCAAAGCGGCCGCCACCAGTGGGCATGCCAGCGTAGCCTTTCAAATCCTGCCCGAGGTGATTCGCGAAAATCCAGACCATGAGAAGGCGCGCGCGATCCTGGGCTATGAAAAGTATGAGGGGAGGTGGCTGACGCCGTTCGAGGTTGCCAAAGCTCGCGACGGACAAACGTGGCATGCTAACTTCGGCTGGTTACCGGCCGATCATGTGCCCCGCTACGAAGCGGGCGAGCGCCTCTTCGGCACGCGGTGGGTCGATGCCGAGGATGATCAGACGCTGCGATCCGCGCCGCGCAAAGGCTGGGACATCGTTACCGAGCATTACAACGTTCATTCCAGCCATAGTTTGGAAGAGGGCGTACGGCTGGCGACGCGGCTCGAACGGCTCTACGACGCCTGGCAGCAAATTTTTGCCGGATTCACGGCAACCGAGCCCATTCTCGCGCGGCGTTTCGCGGGCCACGGGGCCAAGCGCAGCGTCCCAATGCAACATAAAGTGGTCTACTTCCGCAGTCGCGACGAGTACGTGCGCGCCTTGGAGAAGGACGAACCGCAGATCGGCATCAGCACTGGATTTTATCTGGCGAATAAGCGCGAGGCTTACTTCTACGCGGATGAAGCCACCGCGGGGGACGATAGCAACCTCTATCACGAGGCCACTCATCAGCTGTTCAGCGAGATCAAACATTCGGTCCGCGACATCGGACAAGATGCAAATTTCTGGATCGTCGAAGGGATCGCCTGCTACATGGAGTCGCTGACGGAGTCCGATGGCTGGCATTTTTTGGGGGGAAACGATGCCGCGCGACTGCGCGACGCACAGCATCGCTTGTTGGTCGACGATTACTACGTGCCGCTCGCCGAACTCACAGGTTACGGCATGGAGCGCCTGCAGCGCGACCCGAATATTCCGATGCTCTACAGCGAATCGTCGGGCCTGACCTATTTTCTGATGCACGGCGAGCGCGCCCGTTATCGCGACGCATTGATCGCCTACTTGTCCGCGATCTATCAAGGACGAGCGCGGCCGACGACGCTTGCCGAGTTGTGTGGCGCGAAAGATACCGTGCTCGATGCACAATATCGAGCGTTTCTCAAGGGGCTGAAGTGAGCGGGCGCGACCGACGACGCTTGCCGGTTTGCGTGGCGCGAGAGATTCATCCTATGCGACCGCGCGTTTAGCTTCTCACCCGTCCTCGTTTATAAAAAGTCTCGTCTGCCCGCGCACATCGCGGGATTTATACGTAGGCCAAGCTGTTAAGGAGCTACACGCGTGCGTCATTGGAAGCTCGCCGAGACGAATTACGCCTATGTCAAGGAACACGCGTACGAGGTGGCCGTGCTGCCGTTGGGCGCGACCGAACCCCACAATCTGCACCTGCCGTACGGAACCGACACGATAGAAGGTGATGCGGTGGGCGAAGAGATCTGTCGCGCGGCGCATGAACGAGGCGCGCGTGTTGTGCTTCTGCCCACGATCCCCTACGGCACGGAGACAAACCAGATCGCTTACCCGCTGTCGCTGAATGTGAATCCTTCGACGCTGGCGGCGGTGATTCGCGATCTGGTCGAATCGCTGGCGCGGCACAACATTAAAAAGATCGTGCTCCTGAACAGCCACGGCGGCAACGATCTAAAGCCAGTGTTGCGCGAACTGTACGGCCAGACACCGGCGCAGCTCTTTCTCTGCAACTGGTACAAGGTGCTGGCCGACGTCGAGCACCAGATTTTCGACGATCCCGGCGATCACGCCGGCGAGATGGAGACATCGTTTATTCTGGCCTATCGGCCCGAGCTAGTGGCCCGCAATGCCGACGGCACCTTGGTGGCCGATGAAGGGGCAATGGCCGAGACAAAGTTTGACGCCGTCAATCGCGGCTGGATCTCAATTACTCGCCCCTGGCATTTATTAACGACCAACACGGGTGCGGGCAATCCGCACGCGGCCACGGCGGAAAAAGGCCGGCGCATGATGGCGCTGTTGGTCGAGCGGCTGGCGCAATTCCTGGTCGAACTCTCTGCTGCCCCGCTCGACGCGCGCTTTCCCTACTGAAGGGAATCACGCTGGAAAAAACACGTGAGAGATGGCGCCACGGCACCCCCCGAGAAACCTGCCGAACGCAATCGTGGTTGCCAGCATGCTGGCAGCAGCACTTGATCACGCAGGCCAGAAACGATGCCCCAACGAGGTATTTCAAGTGTTGCCGTTTTCGTCGTCGACGTAAGTCGAGTGCCCCCTGATGGACTCGAACCATCAACCCTCTGATTAAGAGTCAGATGCTCTGACCAATTGAGCTAAGGAGGCGTGCCGGTCCTGCTGGGCGACCAACTGGACCGACCCATTATCCTATCGGGATTGCCAGTATTCTCAAGAGGAGTTGGTCAGACCCCTACGATTGCCGGCCGTGGGTCAAATCGCCAGGTCGATTCGTGCCGCCCATTCAGCGCGCGTTCGGCGATTTGGTGGAAGTTTATTCGCGAACCCATCAAAAAATGGACGTGACTATCGCTTGGTCATACACCCAGGCCGAAACGGCTAAGACTGCTGTCCGATGCCCCTCGTGTGGCGGCGGCCGTTTGACCGTTTCTTGCCCCGGATGCTACCCCTGCACTGGCATCCCCAGTTGTCGCATCTTGCGATACAGGTTCGAGCGGTGGACGCCGAGCAGTTCTGCCGCGTCGCTCATATTGCCGCCGGCACGCCGCACGGCGTGCTGAATGTGCTCGACTTGGAAGCGATCGGTGGCTTCGGTGAGGGGCAGGTCGGCGGCGATGAGGGGCGAGAGCGCGCTTGTCGGAGATAGGACAAAGGCCAGATCATCGGCCTCGACCTTTTCCGTTGGGTGCAAATAGGCCAGTCGCTCCATCAGGTTACGCAACTCGCGGACGTTGCCCGGCCAGCTATGCGCTTCCAATCGATGACGCGCGCCGGCAGAGAACTTGGGCATCTTACGCCTGGCCTGACGGGCAAATATTCGCAAAAAATGCTCCGCAAGCGGCACGACGTCTTCGATCCGTTCGCGCAACGGTGGTAACACCAGCGTTACCACGTTTAGCCGAAAATAAAGATCCTCGCGGAATTTCTTTTGCCGCACCATCTCGGCCAGGTTCTGGTTCGTGGCGGCAATGACGCGCGCGTCTGTATGAATATTCTTTGATCCACCCACATGGACGACGATCTTCTCTTCCAGCACGCGTAGCAATTTCGACTGGCCCCCTAGGCTCAAATCGCCGATCTCGTCGAGAAATAGAGTCCCTCCCGACGCCAATTCGAATTTGCCCGGCCGCGTGTCATGGGCGTCGGTGAAGGCCCCCTTTTCATGTCCGAACAGCTCGTTTTCCAATAGCGTCTCCGTCAGCGCGGCGCAATTGACCGCGACAAACGGATGCGTACGGCGTGGGCTTTGGTAGTGAATTGACTGGCTGACCACTTCTTTGCCCGTGCCGTTTTCGCCTGTCAGCAGCACGGCCAACTCGGTGACAGCCACGCGTCGTACGGTGGATCGCAGCGCTTCGATGGAAGGACTAACTCCGATCAGCTGAACGCCTGCCGCTGCCTCGTCGGTCATCTGGCGTCGTGATGTGAGGAGACCTTCGCGTTCTTGCGTGTTCTCCAACGCCACGCCCGCGTGTGCCGCCAGTTCGACGAGCGCCGCTTCGTCGTCATCCGTGAAGTCGCCGCCATGCTTGTTGATGAGTTCGAAGGCGCCCAGCAGATCGCCACGTCGGCTTCGCAACGGTACGCACAGCAGCGTCCGTGTTTCATACCCGAGCGATTCGTCGACGCGGCGATTCACAGCGCGTGAGTCATCTCCCAAGTTAAGACGCCGTGGCTGGCCAGCGGCGATCACTTGTCCAACGATGCCGGCATTGTCGGGTATGCGCAGCTCGCTCTCGCCGACACCCAGGGCCGGCCTGCCGACAAGTTCGTGTTCGGCGCGATCCCAGAGAAAAATGCTGGCCCGATCTGCATGCACCAGCCGGGTGGCGGCTTCGGCCATCTCGTTCAGCAGGGTCTCCATTTCTTGCGTCTGGTTCCAGCGGCCGACGATGGCCAGAATGGTCTCGAGCCTGACCACGCGCGCTGCCTGGCTGATTCGCGCTCGCACCATGGCCATGCCCAGTCGCAGGGCTGGAACGATGGCCTCGACTTCGAGTTGAACTTCGGCCGGCGCTACGGCGCGAGAGTGAATGGCCAATAGCTCCGGATGCGATACCCGGCATTCGAGCGGGGCGATCATCCATGCCTCCGCGGTGACGATTCGTTCGGCATCGAGCGCGGCGGCGAGGAGCGCCGGCGGGAGCGCCATAGGGCTTCCGGCATGCCCCAGTTGAACCCAGCTTTCGCCACTGCGCGAGGCTCCGGCTAGACTTGCCAACGAGACGCCGTCAGCTCGACAAGCACTGAGAATCGACGGAAGTGTTCGCTCCAAGTAGTGGCCGATGTCATCGCTTTGACTCGCAGCCAGGATCGCCTCATAGCGAACTTCGGTTGTCGGCAAATGATGACGTGCAGCCGCAGCATTTGCGTGATTCATCCCGGCTGAAATCTCCATCAGTTCAAGCCCTTCTTGGTCAAAAATGACTACCGAACCCTGGTCGTGGAATCAATAATACACAAACTATGTTCCGTGACGACGTCAATATGATGACGATCGGCTCGTCAAATGTACAACATCCACGCCCCAGCACTCGGCGGGCTGGCGGACATTGAGTGAATCTGGCTGACCGGCTATTCTGCGGGCTCCGGATGTGGGGGAAAGCAGGGATGAAACCTGGCCGAGTGGGCGTGAGCGGGGTGCCGCCTCGCATATCGCTGCGAGGGACCATTATCGCCCTGTTCGGCCGTTTCCACGGTGGGACCAGATAAGTATCTGCCCCGCACGCGGACTTGAAGATCAAAACGGAGGATGACGGATGGGTCTATTTGACGGCAAGAAGGGTCTGATCCTGGGCGTGGCCAATGATCACTCTATCGCCTGGGCCATCGCCGAATTTGTGATGGCCGAAGGTGCTGTCTGCGGCTTCACGCATCTGCCCGATAGACCGGACGACGAACGCCAGCGCAATCGCCGCCGCGTGGCCCTGCTAACTGACGCCGCACCGAACGCCAAATTCCTGGTGCCCATGGAAGTCAGCAGCGACGACGACATCCGCGCCGTGATGCGCCGCGCCGGCGAGGAGTTCGGCAAGATCGATTTCGTGGTCCACTCGATCGCTTACGCCCCGCTGGAGGATCTTAAGGTCAACACCATCGAGTGCAGCCGTGAAGGCTTCAAGCTGGCAATGGAGATAAGCGCCTACAGCCTGGTCGCGGTAGCGAATGCCGCGCGAGGAATCATGAACGATCACGGCAACATACTTACGATGACCTATTTCGGTGGCGAGCGGGCTGTGCCCGGCTACAACGTGATGGGCGTCTGTAAAGCAGCACTCGACTCTATTGTCAAATATCTGGCTTTCGACCTCGGCCCGCGGCGGATCCGCGTCAATGCTGTCAGTGCGGGACCGCTCCGCACGCTTGCTGGTCGCGGCGCGGGAGTGGACGACATGTTGGTCCTCTACGAGGCGATGTCGCCGCTGGGGCGCAATATTACGCACCAAGAGGTGGCCCATACGGCCGGCTTTTTGCTTTCGCACATGGCCGAGGGCATTACCGGCGAAATCCTGCACGTCGACGGCGGCTACAACATCATGGGGTCGCCTGGACGCATGCTCGAGAAGTACCGCGACAGTCTGAAAACAAGTTGATTTTTGAACTGACGCGCGAAGTGAGCAGTACGCGACCGATAAGCCGACGCGCAACTCATCGTTGCGGTATCACGGAAAGATTCGCGCCAGCCATGATCGAGGGGAGCGGCCGAGTTCAAAAGGCTTACCGCAACGAATCCCATCGTCAGCGGGCAGCCTAGGCGGCTTGTTTCTCAGCAGCAGCATCGCCATCGGCGGGCTTGTCACCAGGGACCTGCGGAGCCGCTTGTTCGACCGCGCCCTGTCCAGTGGCAGCCCCTTTTGCCTGCCATGTTTCCGTCCACAGGCAGCCGGCCCAGGAGAGGCCGACGCCGAATCCGACCAGCATCGAGCGAGTGCCTGGTCGCAGGCGTCCGCTAGAGCGCAGCTCGTGCAAAAGGATCGGCAAGGTGGAGGATACGGTGTTGCCGTAATTCTCCAACATCAGGGGCAAGCGCTGCTCGTCGACGGCCAATTGCTCGCGCAGTCGAGAAAGCATCAGATGCGTGGCCTGGTGCATTAAGAAAATCTCGACATCCTCGCGCTTGAGCGATCCCGCTTCCAGGATCTGGTCGATCAACTGGGGGATCCGCTCGACCGTGAATTCGACAAGTGCCGGACCATCCATGTAAAGTTGGCTGGCCCAACGATGCCGCTTGCGCGGACGGAGTGCGTCGGCGGCCGGGCGGGCACCTCCACGCGTCACCATGAGCGTATCCGCGCCGGCGCCGTCAGTGCCAAACCGAAATGCCGTCAGCGATGGTTGCGGGGCAGATTCGACAAGCGTCGCGGCGGCGCCATCACCAAATATGGTGCGCAGGCTGCGATCCTCGGGTGCGATGTATTTCGAATAGGTTTCCGCGGTGATAAGCAGCACCCGCTGCGCGGCGCCGCTGCGAATCAGCCCGTCGGCCAGCGACATGCCGTAAACAAAGCCCGAGCATCCCAAATTGAAATCGAGCGCCCCGATCGAGGTCCGCAGCCCCAAACGATCTTGAATCAGGCAGGAGGTCGTGGGGAGCGGATAATCGGGCGTTTGCGTGCACAGCAGCAGGAAGTCGATCGACTTTCGGTCGATGTTATGTTCGGCGAACAGCTTCTCGGCAGCGGCAACTCCCAAGTCCGAAGCGCATTGATCTGGCGCTGCAATGTGCCGTGCGCGGATCCCTGTCTTGGAATAGATCAGGTCCATGTCCCACTTGGGGAACATTCGAGCAAGCTCGTCGTTGGTCTCGACGGTCTCGGGCAGGTAGATCGAGATAGGGCCGATCGCCGCGTAATTCACCGGTCTTCTCGCCTCCGCTGCCCTTTGGATCGCGACGGCCTTGCCTACAGCACTGGCTGAGCTTCCGGATACTCGGAGCACCGCCGTATGAGCCGGGGAGGTTAACACACCGGACGTAGACTGGTCAATTCCTAACACTTACCAGAGCCAGATCGCTTCACCGTAACAGCAATGGGGCGTGGCGGATGACCGCGGCTTTATAGATACCAAAATCTAAGGTCCGGTGCGGAATCACCGCGCGCCGCGAGCGGATTGAGCCCAATGCACGGTGGACGGCATGCTAGCTACCAAGCCAGCACAGGCCGCTTTATTGACAACGGATTACCTGTGCGGTCACCTTCCCTGGGCTTGGGAAAGAACTCGAGCGGGCCGTATTTGCGGGGGGCCTGTCGGCCCTTCGCCGGCGGGTCGGTGGATGCTGGAAGAGAGGCCGCGTCGGTCTGCGGTCCTGGGGGAAGAGAGACCTCGGGGGCGGGCATCGCCGTAGGTGCTTGCCGTTTGCTAAACCGGCCCGCAAATACTTTTTTAGAATCGGCCGCCGAGGCACCTGCGGGATCTTGCTTGTTGGCCGGGGGTAGACGAAACAGCCTTGGCTTGCGCTCGCTACTTGGCGCCTGCGCGGGGGGCAAAGCATTTGGAACGCCGGGAACGTCGACCACCGGTGGCCCTAACATGGGGCCCTCGGCCGCCGGGCCGGCTTGGGCGGCCGGGGGTGGATAACCACCCTGGGCCAGCACGTCGACGCTGGCTGCGCTGAGAATGGCAAACGATAGCAGGGCTGCTCGCATAAGAATCCGCCTGTGGATTATCATCGCCGCCCCCTTCATGCTTGCGCCTCAGGCGCGCTATCGACCGTAGTTTCCTGCGGACATGAAATTATTTGTCTTAGTCGACAGAGTCGCGTCTCTTTTGGCTGTACTAAGCGGACGTTGCCGGGTCAGAGAATTTCCATTTGACTCGTGCTGCGCAGCTGGACGACACAGTAGTTGAAGCTATAAACGGAGCCTGCCCATTTCCGCCCCTGCGGAATTTCTTCGATAGCAGTATCAACGATAGCGCGCCCTACTACTCACGCTTGCCCAATGCAGAGTCGAAGGACCGGCCTGCACCGCGTCGACCTGATCGCGTCGACGGCCGTTGGTCCCGCGACGACCAAGCCTACCGATCTCTCATACCCTGGCCGAGCAACTGTCGGACGAATCGTTATGTGGCCTCAGTCAGTTAGCGTACGGAACTTTTACCTCGGCCACCTCTCTCGACCTGCGCACGATCGGCCGATTTACCAGTTGATCCGCCGGCACGGGCTGCGCAGGATCGTGGAGTTGGGGGTCGGATTGGCTGACCGCTCCGCGCGCATGATCGAAGTCGCAGCATCCGCACATGCTGTGGATGAGGTTGTTTTCACGGGAGTCGATTTGTTCGAACTCCGCGCGCCGCAAGATGGTCCTGGATTATCGCTCAAGCTGGTACACCGCCGACTCGCGGCCACTGGCGCTAAGATTCGACTATTGCCAGGAGATTCCTATGCGGCACTGGCACGAACCTTCAACATGCTCGGGGGCGCCGACTTGGTGGTCGTTTCCGCCGATCAGAACCGAAACGAGCTCGACAGGAGCTGGTTCTATATTGATCGGCTGCTTCACGACCGTTCGCACGTCTTAGTGCAGGAACCGGCGGCCCGGGGACACGAAGGCGCGTTTCGAGCCGTCTCTTCAGCCGAGATTCGCCAGCGGGCCACGACGATCCAACGTCGGCGGGCGGCCTAAGAGTCATCGCAATCTTGCTTGCCCGCGCTCGACATCTACGGGCGAACCTCGAGGCGGTCCGCAAGTGTCCAACCGGCAGTTGGACAACTTGGCCGATAATACCTTCACTGCCACCCCCCTGTTGGCATGGCTAGCATCAAGGTTTCTGAAATCTTTGCGCCGTGACGGCAACTGGATGGGTATTGCTAGAGAAGAAGATATACGTCGACTCGTTTAATAAACCAACAGCACGGGCGAAGGACTTTCGGTTCTGTATGCCGCACCAGGACATCTGAGTTTTTTTGCTTCCGCGCCGACAGCTGCCGCCGTTCGCTCCCTGGCGGCGGACGTGTATGATTGATTTCGGGGAAGGGTGCGGGCGGGCAACCTCGTGACATCGATGGACCACCGCAATAAAAACTCGCTGACTGCTGCCGGTGTCGATGCGACGCTGGACTCCTTCGGGATGGGCCGTGCGCACGACCTATCACCCGATGAGATCAGTCCCCGTGTCGCCCTGGTCGAAGGAAGTGGCCCGGGGCTTTCTGGCGAAACCCGCCTTTTATTGCGAACGCGCCTGCGCGCCTCGGCGTTGGTTTTGTGCCTTGGTTCGCTGGCATTCTTGATTCGCGATTTGGTGTCGAAGGGAATGATATTCACAGACCCGTCGCTGCATCGCAGCGAGGTCTTTTTGAATTGGTTCCACCTGGTGCACGTCGTGGTATTGGCGCTAGTGAGCTACAAGCTCTGTTGGCGCTGTAATTTGTCGCTCCGGGCGTTACGAGTCGCCGAAACGGTAATCTTCGGTCTGACGGCGCTATTTTTTGCCTGCGTCCAGCATTTTGCCACGCGCCTGAGCCTGCGCGTCGAGCACGTGGCCTTTAACCCGGTGGGCATCTGGTTCTGCCTGATGTTCACTTATGCGATTTACATTCCCAATACCTGGCGTCGCGCGGCGGTAATCAACGGACTGATGGCGGCGGCACCGATCGTGGTCATGCTCTTTGATCAGCGATTGTATGGCGACGTTCCGGCCAGCACGTACTTTGACCATCTTTCCGGTGTGGCGTTGATGATGGCAGCCGGCTTTGGGTCCAGCGTGTACGGCACGTACATGATTGGCAGCCTGCGTCGCGAAGCATTCGAGGCCAAGCAACTGGGCCAATATCGTTTGCGACATTTGATAGGCTCCGGCGGCATGGGCGAGGTCTATTTGGCCGAGCACCAGTTGCTGAAGCGTCCTTGCGCAATCAAAGTGATTCGGCCCGGCAAGGCGAGAGATCCGCGCGCCCTGGCCCGATTCGAACGCGAGGTGCGCGCCACGGCACGGCTCTCACATTGGAACACCGTCGAGATCTTTGATTACGGCAGTACCGACGACGGCACCTTTTACTATGTGATGGAGTATCTACCCGGGCTCAGCCTGGCGGAACTTGTCGAACGCTTCGGGCCGCTTCCGCCGGAACGCGTGATCTATCTGCTCACGCAAACCTGCGACGCCCTGGGCGAAGCGCATGCACTGGGTTTGATTCATCGCGACATCAAACCGGGAAACATTTTCGCGGCGCATCGGGGTGGCATACACGACGTGGCCAAACTGCTGGACTTTGGACTCGCGAAACCCGCGGCCGAGGCTTCGTCTCTGCAATTGACGCAAGACGGTTCGATTACCGGGTCTCCCCTGTACATGTCGCCCGAACAGGCGCTGGGAGATAGTGAACCAGACGCGCGCAGCGATATCTACTCCTTAGGAAGCGTGGCGTACTATCTACTCACGGGACGTCCACCATTCGATAACGAGAACCCCATGCGAGTCATGGTCTCGCACGCTCACGACGAGGTAATCTCGCCGCGGCGCTTCCGCCCTGACATTCCGGCGGATCTCGAACAGGTCGTACTGCGGACGCTGGCGAAGAGCCCGGCCGAACGTTACCAATCAGCTGCGGCATTGGGACGTGCATTGGCGGACTGCGAATCGGCCGGTGAGTGGTCGCGGCAGCAGGCCGCTATTTGGTGGGCTGAGGTGGGAAAGCCGGTAACGGTTGCGGCGGGTTAGGCTTGCCAACCTGTTCTGAGAGCCTTTCCAGAACCTCCCCAAGCCTCAAGCTGTCTAGTAGAATGTAGCGACCGTTAGAAATTTTCCTCCATGTGGCAAAGCGTGGCGGAAGCGTTCCCCGTCACGCGATTTTCCGCCACGACGGTTCCCTGCTCACCCTTGCTCAAGACATGATCTCTCAGTCGTCTCAACGCCGTACGATGTTCGATAAGATCTGGGATGCCCACGTAGTGCATGCCGAGGCAGACAAACCCACGATCTTATACATCGATCTGCACCTGGTTCACGAAGTCACTAGCGCTCAGGCGTTCGAGGGGTTGCGTATCGCCGGGCGGAAAGTGCGCCGACCAGAGCGAACCGTAGCAACGCCGGATCACAATATCCCCACGACCGATCGTTCGCTACCGATTCTCGATCCCATTTCCAAGCAGCAGATCGATACCCTGCGCGCCAACTGTCGCGAGTTCGAGGTCAAGCTCTACGATTTGGACAACGCCAATCAGGGTATCGTACACGTGATTGGGCCGGAACTTGGCCTCACGCAACCTGGTATGACCATCGTCTGCGGCGACAGTCACACGGCCACGCACGGCGCGTTTGGCGCTATGGCCTTCGGCATCGGCACGAGCGAAGTCGAGCACGTGCTGGCAACGCAAACACTGCTGCAATATCGCCCCAAGACATTCGAAATCCGTGTCGATGGGCAACTGGCTCGCGGCGTTACGGCCAAAGATTTGATTCTGTATCTGATCGGCCAGCTTACAACGGACGGAGGAACCGGATACGCCATCGAGTACACCGGCGAAGCCATTCGCGCGCTCGACATGGAAGAGCGGATGACGGTCTGCAACATGTCGATCGAGGCCGGTGCACGGTGCGGCATGATCGCACCCGACGAAGTAACGTTCGAGTATCTGCGCGGGCGCGAGTTCGTGCCGGCGGATTTCGCCGGGGCCGTCGCCCGCTGGCAGCAGTTGCCGAGCGATCCGGGTGCGAAGTACGACCGTGTGGCTGTGTTCAATGCTGGGGATGTTGCGCCGCAGGTGACCTGGGGCACCAATCCCGCGCAGGTTGCCACCATCGCAGATAAGGTGCCCGATCCCGCGGCCCTAACGGACGAAAACGACCGTAAGAGCGCCTCCAGTGCTTTGGCTTATATGGGACTTCAGCCCGGGACCCCGTTGGAATCCGTGGCGCTCGATCGGGTCTTTATCGGTTCGTGTACCAACAGCCGCATCCGCGACTTGCGAGCTGCCGCTGCCGTGGTCAAGGGTTATCACGTCGCGGGCAGCGTACACGCGATGGTCGTGCCGGGCAGCGGTCAAGTGAAACGGCAGGCCGAGGCGGAAGGCCTCGATCGTGTCTTCCAGGACGCCGGTTTCGAGTGGCGCGAGGCAGGTTGCAGTATGTGTCTGGGCATGAACCCCGACACGTTGTCTCCCGGCCAACGCTGCGCCTCGACGAGCAATCGCAACTTCGAGGGCCGCCAAGGTAAGGGCGGGCGCACGCATCTCGTCTCGCCCGCAATGGCCGCGGCCGCGGCCGTGGCGGGCCACTTTGTCGACATCCGCGGCTGGAAATACAAGTAGAGCCTCCTAGCCGCAACTCCTCACACGCTATCCGAGTTTGTTATGAAGCCCTTTGTGAAACACACTGGCATCGTTGCCGCGATGGACCGCGCCAACGTCGATACCGATCAAATCATTCCCAAGCAATTTCTCAAACGGATCGAGCGGACTGGTTTCGGTCAGTTTTTGTTCCAAGACTGGCGCCGCCTGGAAGATGGTTCTGAGAATCCCGATTTCGAGCTGAATCGGCCCCGTAATCGTGGTGCGACGATCTTGCTGGCGCGACGCAACTTTGGTTGCGGATCGAGTCGCGAACATGCTCCCTGGGCGCTCGAGGATTACGGCTTCCGGGCGATCATCGCGACTAGTTTTGCTGATATTTTCTACAACAACTGTTTTAAGAATGGACTGCTACCTGTGAGGCTCGACGAGGCGCAGGTCGAGGATCTATTTCGCCGCTGCGCGGCCACCGAGGGCTATCGGCTTACCGTCGACTTGGAGCAGTGCGTGATCGCGGACGATGCGGGATTGCGAATATCGTTCGAGGTCGAACCATCGCGTCGGCATTCGTTGATCAATGGCCTGGACGATATCGGCCTGACCCTGGCACACCAAGATAAAATCGACGCTTACGAAACCGCGCTTGTCCGATAAAATCACGGTCGCATCTGCTCATTTCGCCAGTCACCCGAGGAGCAAACCGTGGTTCTCAACGGAAAGATCGCCCTGGTTACAGGCGCTAGTCGCGGCATAGGGCGGGCCGCAGCCGTTGCTTTGGCCGGAGCCGGCGCGGACGTGGCCATCAATTACCATGGCCATCGCGAAGAAGCCGAAAGCGCAGCCGAGGCGGTGCAGCAAGCCGGGCGGCGCGCCTTATTGGTGCAGGCCGATGTAGGCGACCGGCGAGCCGTCGACGAGATGGTCGAGCAAACGGTTTTGCATTTTGGTCGTCTCGACATCGCGGTGACCAACGCCGTGTACAGCGACCGCGACGTTTTTCACGAGGCCGATCTCGATGGGTTTGCCCGGACCATCCAGGTCACCATGTGGGGCGCCTTCTACACTCTGCGGGCGGCGACCCGACAGATGATCGAACAGGGGCAAGGGGGCTCGATCGTCGTCGTCAGCTCGCCGCATGCGTTCATTCCGGTGCCGCGCTCGATGGCCTACAACATGTCAAAGGCGGCCATCGATCAGATGGCACGCACCGCGGCTATCGAGTTGGTCGACCATCGGATCCGCGTCAACATCATTCACCCTGGTTGGATTGACACGCCAGGCGAACGAAAATTCGCGACCGATGAGCAGATTCAACGCGGCGGCGAGAAGCTCCCCTGGAACCGCTTGGGGCGGCCCGAAGAAATTGGCCGCGGCGTGGTCTTTCTGTGCGATCCTGCCAGCGACTATATCACGGGCTCGGCATTGGGTATTGATGGCGGCGCCACGCTTCCCTGGTGGGCGTCGCGTGGTTCGGCTGTACCGGAATAAGACGCAAGGTCCGCATCGTTTGTCCGCCTGTGGACGTATTCAGGATATAGGTTCCCGTCGTTGCGGCTTGAACTACGGGATTCACGATTTTCTCGTTGCGGCGCTCGGCTGCCAGGTAGCCTGCCTACCGGTGGTCAGGCAGGCGACGACACATAGAATGGACAGCATAGATGGCGCCTCCGGCATTTCGGTCCGGGTCGGACCGGCGTCCCTAATCATCCTCGCGATAACCTTGCCACGATGAAGACTGAATACCTATTGCCCTGTGCGTGCGGTGAAACGATCGTGGTCGACCGCAGTCAGGCGGGGCTAACGGCGCGCTGCCGCTGTGGGGCCGACATCGCCATTCCCACATTGCGAGGACTAGAGCAACTCCAGCGTTACACGCCCACGGACGAGAAGACGCCTTCGGTCTGGGGGCCGCGGCAGGCGACATTTTTTCTGGGAGGCTTGATTGCGGGATTGGCGCTGGTCGCCATGGTGGGGTTGTGGCTCACCCGTCCGGTTTTTCCGCAGGACAAAGTTGCTTCGATCATGGCGAACGAAGAAAAATCCGTGGCCAACATCGAGCAGCTTTCGCTGCTGGAAACGTTTGAATTGTGGGAAAGGGAAAAGAACGGAGGCGATACCAGTCCTTCGCCAGAGCGGATCGCGCTGTTTGCCAAGTTTCAGCAAGAGGTCATAACCTACGTGCCGCGCATGACGCTGGCCATGGCCGCTGCGGTGGTGGGCGTTCTGATCCTCGGCGTTGCCCTGCTGCTGCCAAAAACGCCAAAGCCACGTCGCCCGCTGGCCTAGCGACGAGCGACAACGAGAACTCCGGTCCCGCAATGGGGCGTGTTACTTCTTGCGGAAGATGCGTTTCGCGTCGGTGAGCGCGGTGCCTAGCAACTCGACTTCGGCCAGCGTGTTGTAGAAGTAAAAACTGGCCCGAGCGCTCGCGTTGATTCCCAGCCGTTTGTGCAATGGCATTGCGCAATGATGCCCTGCGCGAACTGCAATGCCCTGGCGATCAAGTAATTGGGCAATATCGTGGGCGTGTATACCATCGAGCGTGAAGCTGACGATGCCCCCTTTATGTTCGGGAGCCGGCCCCAGCAAATGGACCCCGCCCACGTTCTCCAGCACCTCGTGGGCGCGGGCCGTGAGGATTTGCTCATAGGCGTGAATCTTGTCCATGCCGATGGCGTTCAAATAGTCGATTGCCGCGCCGAGACCAATCGCGGGCACAATCGGCGGCGTGCCGGCCTCGAACTTCGCCGGCAACTCGGCTGGCTCGAAACTGTCGAGCTTTACGCGACGGATCATGCTGCCGCCGCCCAGAAACGGGGGCATGGCTTCCAGCAGGGATCGCCGCCCGTACAAAATTCCCACGCCCGACGGTCCCAACATTTTGTGCCCGCTAAATGCCAAAAAATCGACCTCGAGCGCCTGCACATCGGTCGCCAGATGAGGCACGCTTTGTGCGGCATCGACGAGCACCACCGCCCCGACGGCGTGCGCCCGACGCGTGATTTCCGCGATGGGGTTAATCGTGCCCAACACATTGGATATATGGCCAACGGCCACGAGCTTGGTGCGCTCGGTGAGCAGCGCCGGGAGCTTCTCCATATCCAACCGACCCTCGTCCGTGATCGGAATGTGTCGTAGGACGGCGCCTCGCTCCGCGGCCAATTGCTGCCAAGGGACCAGGTTCGAGTGATGCTCCATCTCGGTGAGCAAAATCTCATCGCCTGGCTTGATATGGGCTGCACCCCAGCTGCGGGCAACCAGGTTGATGCCTTCGGTCGTACCGTAGGTGAATATGACCTGCTCGCGCGCAGGAGCGTTGATGAAGGCACGGACCTTTTCGCGGGTCTCTTCGTACAGGTCCGTGCTCTGGTCGCTCAACCAATGAATGCCCCGGTGAACGTTCGCATATTGTTTTTCGTACACATCGACCAGCGACTGAATAACCTGCCGCGGTCGCTGCGTCGTGGCGGCATTGTCCAAGTACACCAGCGGCACATCGCCGTGCAGCCGCAGGCCGAGAATCGGAAAGTCCGTGCGCAATGCGTCAGGGTCGAGCGGCAGCACGGGCGCCAAAGTGCTCATCGATTTTCCTTGTTGGGTTGCGACGGGGTCGCCGTCGTACCTGGCTGACCGTTGCCTTGCAGAGGAGAGTAAATCGCGGCCTGCAGCACACGCCACGAAAGCAGACAGCATTTCTGCCGATTAGGGGTCAGCTTCGCGCCGAATAATCGCAGCATGTCGTCGGCTGTGAACTGCTTGATCTCATCGACCGACTTCTGGTCGAAATGCTCGACCAGCATCGATGCTGCGGCCTGGCTGATGCAGCACCCGTCGCCGTCGAAGTACAATTCCTCGATCTTGCCCTGCGGGTCTACTGCCAAGTCGATGTGTACTACGTCACCGCAGAGGGGGTTGTCGTCCTCGTGTGCGTGCGTTGCATGCGCAGCATGACCGCGGTGAAACGGATCTTCGTAGTGCTCCAGGATGTGCTCCTGGTACAGTTCGTCTTCGCTAGTGGGCATGAGATCGCCGAGGGACGGAAGCGGGGTTGGCGAGATCAAGCGGCCACTCTGGGCCGCTCTGCCACAAGTGTAGGATCGACCGTCGTTGTGGACAACCGACGACCGCATACAGGGCACCCAGTGCCCGGATCGACGCCGCCCCCCTGTTACCGGCCAAGTCACCTTTGCACCTAGTCAATACGGACACTCACCAACACGGCAGGCGGTATGCCGACCGGAATTGCGCAGCCGCGATCTTACTTGGGCAAGCGTCCGCGCTCGATCTTGGGAAATTCGCCAGTGCAGGCTTTCATGAAGGCGACCAGGTCGGCGTTCTCCTGATCCGTCAGATTCAATTTCTTGATCTTCGTATCAAGCGTAGGGTTCGGGTGCCCCCCCTTGTCGTACCAGGCGACGACTTCGTCCAGCGTTTTTTGGCTACCGTCATGCATGTAGGGAGCCGAGAATTCCACATTGCGGATCGTGGGCGTCTTGAACGCGCCCTTGTCCTTTTCTTCCTTGGTCACTTCATAGCGGCCCAGGTCGGGCTTCTCGGCATCCATGCCCACACCCAAGTTGTGATACAACTCGTCGGTAAAGTTGGGACCGACATGGCAAGCGGTACACGAACCCTTGTCGCTGAAAAAGATTTCGCGGCCGCGTAACGCGCTTTCCGACATTGGGTGAGCGTCGGCGTTGGCTTTGATCTTCTCGTACTGAGCGAACAACTCGGCATCGTCTTTGAGGTCATCCATGTCGACACCGGCGTACGCTTTCAATTGCTCATAGAAGTCAAACGGCGATGGTCCGGTGACCAGCACGCGCTCGAAGCTGGCGATGGCCTTGGCAATGTTGTCGATGTTCACATTGTCGCCATCCTTGCCGCCGAACACATGATCGAACTCCAGGCGATAGCCTTCGTTGGCCTTAATGGCTGCCACGGCTTCTTCGTGCGTGTGAGCCATTTCGATCGGATTGGCAATCGGTCCCTTGGCTTGCTCTTCCAGGCTGGCGGCGCGACCGTCCCAAAATTGAGGCCCGCTGAAAATGCGATTGTAAGAGATCGGCGAGTTGCGGCCTCCCTTCTGGCCGCGCACGCCTACGCCGAACTGGGTATTCGCAGCGAATCCTAGATCGGGATCATGGCAGCTTGCGCAGCTTATCGTACCGTCGACCGACAACCGCTTGTCGAAGTACAATTGGCGCCCCAGTTCAATCAGGGCCAGCGTTAGCGGATTGGCTTCGAGCACGGCCTCGGCCTGCGGCAAACCTGTGCTCAGACCTAGTGGTAGCTCGACTTCCAGCACGGCTAGGTTCTGCGGATCGTCGATCCAAGCTTTGATGTGCTCGATGGTCAATTCCCCATCGCCGGGAATACCACCGGTCAATTCCGGCGAGCCCAGCAGCACGGCCTTGCCTGCCGACTTGTCGGCTTTCTGGACCTGCTTGGCGTCGGCAGCTTCGTCTTCTGGAGGCATGGCCGCTGCGGCCGCCTTGGCATCCACCGCCTCTTTCTTCGTGGCCGGCGCCTTTTTGTTGGCGGCGGGACTGCATCCGGCACCTATGATCATCAACGTACAGAGTAAGCCGCAAAACGGTGCCGAGAAGCAGAAACGAACTCGCATGATCGGATCCTATTGTTGGCTAGAGCGTGTGAAATAAATTGAGAAGCCCTGCCGTTCGGCTGGTGCTGGGCACCCCTCGCACCGAACGGATTCAGCAAGTCCAGGTCTGAGAGTATCTGATAAAATTCTACGCGCTTCAAGCGTCCTGGGAGTGGGACCATGCGTCGGCGAACCCGGCTACCGACACCCGTGGATTGCCGACCAGGGACACGCGAGGATGCGCCGATCATGAAGCGTCGAGCGTTTTACGCCATTGGCGATAAAACTCTGTTTGCGCCGGCGTCAGCAGCGCAATAGTCCGGCTGTGACGAGCCAAACGAGTTCCCCTGCGCCCGCCTCGATTGGACCTGCGAGGCGAATCGCAGCGACAGCCCCCTTTTCAAATCCAATCTGCCCACTGCCCGCTCCGACCAGTTCCGCCGCCAGACTCTCGACATCGGGGGCATGTCCTACCCAGGCGACGTCTCCCGGTGCTTGGCAACGCGTCCACTCCAAGAGGGGTTCCAGGCGTCCTCCCGGAGCCAGGTCGTTGAGCACGGTAACGGCGGGCTTTCCCGGGATGACCGCGGCAAGGATGTCGGCCGTCTCGCGGGCTCGGGCCAGGGCGCTCGTGGCGATCGCGCCAGGACAAACGTTGCGCTTGGCCAGCTTTTTGGCCATGCGACGAAACCGTTTGTGTCCTTTGTCTGTAAGCGGGCGCAACGCGTCGTCCGCATAGGCAGGATCGCCCGACTGTCCGGCCCAAGCATGCCGCACCAGATAGATGAACATTCGTTGAATCTCTCGGTCGGACGTCTCACCAGTTGCGTACTATCGGGTTCGCCACAAGATGCGGTCGTCAATGCCCAAGGTGGTTTGCAGCGTGGCGATTTGTTTTTTGAAGCGTCGCGCATCTTGCGAGTAGCCGGCCGTCGGGCGCAGTTCGGGCAAGTGTCGGCACCAATAATCGTTGAAGGCTCGCATCGCCAACTCACGCAAATATTTGGCCGTCATCGAGGCCAAGGCCACGGGCACCGCTTGTTCGGCCCGGCAGCGAAAGGAAATCGTTGCGCGCTTTGCCTCGGGGCCGAAGCTGTAACGGCTTTCCAACGCACCCTCGCGGCGTACTTCCACAAACCATTCCGGGAAGTAATGCTGTACAAGCGGCGCGTAGTGATTTCGTCCGCCGTGTTTGTCGCAAATCACCGACACGCGTGCGCCGGCGAGCGGCACCATCATCTCGGACAGCAGTTCCAGGCTGACGGCAGAAAGAGCATCGCTTTTGTTGCCGTATTGCAGGATCAAGTCGTTGAATTGCTCCGGAAACACCGCGCGGGCACCGACCGCTCGGAGCCGAATCCCCGCGCGTTCGCATCCGCGGCGCAGTTTGCCGGCTAGCCGTTCGACTTCGGTCGAGGACGCCGCCAGTGGCAAGCGCGCTTCGTAATCGGCATGCCAGGGAACCGCGTCTCCATCTGCAGAGCCTTGGGGACAGAGGGCATCCCAAACGTTGTGCCAGGTTTCCGGTGTGCCCCCCAATTGCGCGAGCGCCGCCAGGACTCCCTGCTCGAGCTCGCCGATGCCCTGCGATCTGTTATAAAGCGCCTTAGAGTCGGCAATCGCCAGTCGCCGCGGCGGAGTTTTTGTGCCTCGTCGTACCCGCGCGGCAATGCAAGTGCGAAGCCGATCATAAAGATCGACATCGATCGGATCGCACTCCTCTTCAGGCAGTTCCCAAACCGTGGCGGCAACGACCAGTGGGCCCAACGGCGGGCCATAGCCCGCTTCATCCGTGCCAATCAGGTAATTCACTGCCGGAGCTTCCTTGTGCGAGAGTAACGAGCGGCGGCTGCAGTCGCGACGGGGCCGAGTAGCCCTGCGCGTGCCGTAATTGCCCCCTTAGCGTACGGGGTCTCAGTCGAAGATCAAATAGCCGCAGCCTTCCGGCTTGAGAGAGACCGTGGCGGGGCGCGTCCAGGATTGAAATCCTGCACCCGGTGAGATCCGTTGTAAGCCGAGCACCCAGGCGGTTTTGGGAACCACGGCCTCGGTCGAGAGCGAGGCCAGCGGAATGGCCATTTCAACTGTCCAATTCTCTTCGCTTGTCGAGGCTGCGACGAACCAACGTGGATTCCAAGTGGCGTCGTGCCAGCAGGCTTCGGCGGTCCAACCGCGATGATCGACGCTCAGCCGGTAGAACGTGGTCCAATCGCGATCGACATCGATCAGCAGTTCAACGCGATCGTGCGCACTTAGGTCGGCGTCGCGCTCACGCGTGCGATCGTCGGTGGCATAGCGACACTGCGGTGCCTGCCGACAGGAAATCGCGATATATAGAAATTCATCGTCGTAGGCGAGCATGGCCGTCGCCGGCCAGGCGGAGTCGTCCGCCAGTGGACTGGTGAGCTCCAAGCGGTCGGCGGTTTTCCATAATTCGTCGTCGAACTGTCCATCCAGGCGAGGTTTGGCATCTCCGCGTCGCACGAACGCCGTCGTCTTCGGCGACGTTTTGCCTGCTTGAGCCGACAGCCATTGCTCTCCCTTCGCGCATGCCCACCACGCATCATGCGGCCGGCTTACCGTCAAAGTGTGGAATAGCCGATCCACGTCGCGACTGTTCGTTGCCGCGCGCGCCTGCGCCAAGGGGAATTGGACGTGCATGTCAGACCAGGCCTGCGCATCGATTCGTTCCAGAGCCTGCCCCGCCTCGAGGGCGTGCGCGTGGCGCGCTGCCCGGTGGTTCAGGTCTGGTGTCAAGTCACGGCGGCCGCTGGCCATTGCGACGAAAGAAGGGCCTGGCGGCGAGGCCGGCGGGATGGAACCGGGGATTGCCACTTCAGCATGTTCACTGCGGACGTTCGAGTTTTTGCGCGCTAGCGTCCCGGTACGAATTTGCGCCCGACAGGCAGCTTCGCCGCTGGACCAATACTGCACAAGCCACTCGAGCGCGGGCGTAGTCAACGGATGGGTCGGGTATTTCTCGCTGAGGAGCTGAAATACCGGAGCGGCGAACTCCCATTGGCCTTCGACGTAGTACGACTGAGCCAGCTCGAAGAGGGCCTGGCCGGCTGTCGACGCGTCGAGCCCGCGCGTCAGATCCTCGACTTGCCCGAGCAAGGTCCCCCCGCGGCCCGTTCGTTCAGCATGCGCGAGAATTGCTTGCAGGTTGCGATGTTTTTCCGCAATCTGACGCATCGCGTCCAGGCCGGCGCGTCCGGCGCCTGGCATTTCGCGGCGGGCATCCCCGCCGGCCTGCAAGGAGATTCCGCTGAAGAAATCTTGTTGCCCCTGCCCTTGAGGGATGGAATCCAAATGGAGCCGAAAGCCCCAGGTATTGGGGGGCGCATGGTAGTCGTCATCAATTAGTCCACGCGCAACGGATGAGTAATCCGCCAACGAGTGTGCCAGGCGTGGTGCAAGTTGCGATGTATTAACGTTGATCGTGCCAAGTTTGCCAGGAGGCAGGCTGCCGGCAACTTTTTTGGCTGCCCAGGCCGACAAGCCGGCTGCACGAATTTGCTCTGGGAATTTCTGCGGATCAGCCGCGTCGGTCACCGCGCGCAATACGACTTGATTTACCAGGTGCCCAAGCGGATCGTCTCCGGCCGGACTGGCAGCCGAAGTGATGATCACTTCGGGTTTCCACATGCGGATGCGGCGCACGAGATGCTCTTCCAAGCGCTCGACACCGTGGCCGCTGTACATGCGATTCCAACCATCGACAATTTGTTCCGCCGTCGACTGGACACCTTTTTGACGCAGAGGAAATCCCCAAGCCTGTTCGGCGGCACTGCAACCGAGCGCCACCAACGCCGCGCGCTCGCGATTGCCCGACGTGGCTGATGAAGGTGTATCAGGTTCGGCATCGCGACGAGCGATGAGTTCGACCGCCGTGACATAGCCCTCGTTCCCGGCGAGTCGCGCCAGAGCTTCGAGCGGTGTGCGATCGGCGTCGCTATAGACGGCCAATAACGCCGCGCGTTGGCGCGCGCCGCGTTGCTTCTGCCAGGAATTTCCACCGTCGCTTGTTACCAGGATCGTTCCCAGCGCGCCAACGGCCCAGCCATGATCGGCATCGACAAATGTCAGGCTGTTGATGGGCAGGCATTGTCCGGTGGGCAGGGTTTCCCATGTCGCGCCGCTGTCGGCGGAGTGCAGAACCAAGGTTCCGGGTGAACCGGCGATCCAAAGGTAAGAACCGTGTGCCGTGACGGCACGCCAATCGAACGGCTCGGTATTGCGTGGCTGCTGCAGCGGAGGTTGCCAAGAGCGGCCCCCGTCTTGCGTCGCCAGCAACAGACCGCCGTCTCCGACCAGCCAGCCGTCTTGGGGGCTGGTCAGATGGATCGCCCGCGGCTCGCGCACTCCGTACTCTGATTGTTGCCACACGGCCAGGTTGCGCTCGCGAATGGTTCCGCGGGCGCCACGGCCGCCAGCGAGTACGGCGGAGAATGGGTCGGCAAAATCACCGACGGTCCATTCCGACACTTGTTGGTCCGCCATCTGCGTCCAAGATCGACCGCCGGTGTCCGTGCAAAACACGCCGGACGGAAAGATCGCTGACGGCTCGCTCAGGGCCCAGCCTTTTGGGCCACCAAAGAACTTAATCTTGTGGATTGTCGATAGCAGAAGCCCCTTGTCGGTTTCCCAGGTTCGTCCGCCGTCGCTGGTGCGCAGCAGAATGCCTTTGGTCGAGCGCAGATAGGAGCGATATTCGCCACCGGCCGCACAACCGTTTTCCGAATCGGCAAAAAATACGGTTCGCAGGGTACCGCTTACACCAGAAGCAGAAAGCTGCCATGACTCTCCGCCATCGTCCGTGCGCCAGATGACGCCACGATCTCCCACGGCCCAGCCATGCAGAGTGTCGACAAATGTGACGGCCGACAGTTCGGCGTCGTCGAGCATCGATCGTGCGAGTGAGCCGTCGCTTTCGGCCGCCGCGAGTGCCATCGGCCCGAGCGCAAGCGAGATTGCGATAAGGATCGCGACGAGCGTGCGCGAGGTATGACCATCCATGGCAGCGTCTCGAACGACTGGCAAGCGTTGAATGCTGGGGCGGCCGGGATTTTAGCCCGACGGTCAGAGGATACCTAGAGCGACAATTCAAACCTGGGTGTGCTGCTAGCATGATCTAGCGCTCGTCCGCAGAACTGCGGCGCATAAAAAACCCTTGGGGCGACTTGCGTCGTCCCAAGGGTCCCAACCGCAGGATGATCCTGCACCCTCGGTCCTCGCAAGGACCGAGGGCTATTGACCAGGGCCTCTCCCCCAGAGGAGAAGGCTCCTTGCATAACGCACGTTACCGCACGGCCTCGGACAGCATTTTCGTGTTCGGAACGCTGTGCCGGTTCAATAAGCCGTCTTCGTCGGTCTCGATGACCGTGGCGACGGGGCCGACTTCTCGTACTGTTCCTTCCATGCCGCACACACGCACATGATCACCAGCGTGCAGTCGCTGACGGGTGTAATAGCCGGCCAGGATGCCGCCCATCACTTCCTTACCGCCGAGGCCCAAGGCCAGCGCGAAACCGGCAGAGACGGCGCCGAAGGCAATCAAGATCATGTTTTGCAACAGCTCGAACTGGAAGCCCAGCTGATCGAAGGCCGCGATGAACGTCATCAGGGCGAGCACATAGTACACGCCGTTGGCCAGGTGCTCGGCATAGGTAACACCGACGCGATCGGCACTGGTGGCCACGACACCACGCAGGAACGTGGCAATCAATAGTCCGATCACGACGACGACCGTAGCCACCAACAGCTTGGGAATATAGCCCACAAGCGTTTCCATCGCCGTCGACAATGTCGGCAGGTCAAGGATGTTGAAGGCGGCCGTCAAAAACACGCACATCGTGAGCCAGAAGGTGATCCGGCCGACGATCCACGATACGCTGCGATTGATTCCGACTTGTCGCATCGATTCCAATAAGCCGCTCCGCTCGGCGGCGGTCTGCAGACCCAACGAGTCGCTCAGGGCCGAGGCGACACGGTCCAACACGCGGGCCGCGATATAGCCGATGACCAGTACGACCAGCATGCCCACGACATTGGGGGCCTTGTCGATGATCTGCCCGAAGGCGTGGTTGAAGCTGCCGACTAGCGCTTCGCGCCAAGAATCAACAGTCTGAGGAAAGTCCATGGCTAACTCCTTGTTCCGAAAATGAGATTGAGAGTGAAATTGAAAGGGATCACGAACACAAAAGCGCCCGACTGCTTGCGTCGCCATGCTGCGAACCGCGGTATCCTCTGGCAGCATGGAACATGGGTTGTCGAGAGCGTTAAAACCTTGGACCGAAACGGCCGGCAAATTAACGATGCTTGGACCGGTCGCGATCGTGGGGAAATCCCCCGGAAAGCGTCAGCACAAACAGGGCAATCGTAGCCTGCGCAAAATGCCAAAAAGCGTACGGTACAACTTGAAATACGAACTCCGTCAAATGCACACCGAGCAAACTGTCATTGACACGCGTGTGTACTTGCCGATCGAAATCGGCCGGCACGGGCGGAATCTCTCGTTCGGCCAACTTTTCGAATAAATCAAATTTCATAGCGATGATCCGTGTCGACTGTTGCTCGTCATCTCGTCTTTTGTCGCACAACGACTAACGCATCGCGTCGCCGTGTTGCTGGTTGATCTTCTCGCGGGCCCGGCTGACGCGCATCTTGCACGCGCTGACGGATAGGTCAAAGATCTCGGCCAATTCCTCGTAGCTGTAACTTTCCGCGTATTTCAGAATCAGCAGAGCCCGATCTGTTTCGTCCAGGCCCTCCAGCAAGGTCATTACATCCATGCTCAAGTGGTCGGTCTCGGGACGCGTGCCAGGCGCATCCATCTGCTGAGGGCTGGCCGTGGTTTCATGGCGTTGGCGGCGCCCGCGACCTCGGCGAATGGCCAGGCACGTCCGCACGGCAATCGCATGCACCCACGTGGCGTACTTCGAGCGGCCGTCAAAACGCGTACGGTGTAGAAACAAGCGGACGAAGACTTCCTGCGCGGCGTCGTGAGCGTCGGCTTCGTTGCCCAACAGGCGGTAGCAAATGCGCCACACTCGTTGGCGAAATCGCTCCACCAAGGCGACGAACGCCGGCCCATCGGAGCCCTCGCGGGCAGCCTCTGCGGCCAACGCTTCATCGGTCTGCTGCAATACGTCCAAGACTGCTTCCACACGTGCGCGCCCTAAGAGTTTGGCTGTCGCTCGTAACTCCTGTCCTCACGACATTAGTAGCCGACGAGGCAGGGCGCAGTCACAAGAAATGAGAAGGATCGATTCGCGGGCTGCCAACTCCAAGCCGCCCAAGAGGATATAGCTCAACCGGGACCCTTAGCCCCCAATCGAATCATAGGAAGAAGGCCGGGGTCAAGATGAATTGCCCGGGGTAAAAGGCTTAAACGGCCCGCGGATGTGCGGGGACGGACACCTGCCGAGGTAGGAACATCTCCGGAAACGCCGGTTTTAACGGCATTCAACGGGATCACGGCAGGGTGGTGCTGGATCTGCTCCGGCTACCACTTCAATCCGATACCCTCGCCACCCGTCGCTCGGCCCAGTCCGCCTTTGAGCGGAGTCTTGCGCTTCGTCGGGGGCAGCGGAGGAAGATCCTCGGCTTCGGGCTCTTCCTGTTTAACCGGTCCGGGCCGCGCGGCCAGTGCCTTCATCGAGAGGCTGATGCGTTGCTGGTCGGGATCTACCGACTGAACCTTGACATCGACTACGTCCCCTTCCTTGACGATATCGCCGACGCGAAACACGCGCTTATGCGCCAGTTCCGAAATGTGAACGAGCCCTTCGATGCCTGGTTCCAACTGCACGAACGCGCCAAACTCCATGATTTTTGAGACCGTGCCGCGCGCGGTTGAGCTGACAGGGTATTTATTACCTACCGTCGTCCAGGGATTATCGGTCAGGTCGCGGAGCGCGAGGCTGATCTTGCGCGTGTCCGGATCGATCTTGCGAACGAGCACTTTGACCGTTTGCCCCAATTGCAGCACGTCGCCGGGATGCTTCACGCGTTGCCAAGAAAGTTGGCTGACGTGCAGCAGGCCATCGACGCCCCCCAGATCGATAAACGCGCCGAACGGTTGCAAGCTGCGGACCACACCTTCGCGGATTTGGCCTTCGGCCAACTCGGTGAGCAACTGCTCTTTGGCGGCGGCCTTCTGCCGCTCCATGACGGCGCGACGGCTAAGCACCAGGTTGCCGCGCTCGGGCCGTGCTTCGGTCACGACGGCCGGGAATTTCTGCCCGACGAACTGTGACAGATCTTCGACGCGATAGACGTCGATCTG
>DASXEJ010000220.1 GCA_036490175.1 Pirellulales bacterium
CCCGACCAACGGCAACGGCCACGCGCCGGCCAGCCGCTTGCACATTGTCGAGCTGCACGAAGTGCGTTCGCTCAACAAAGGCCTGGGCGAAATGAACGCCGAAGAGCTCCGCGACACCACCCTCGACCCCGCCAACAGAACCCTTCTTCAAGTCAAAATGGAAGACGCCTCCGCCGCCGACGACCTCTTTCGCATTCTCATGGGCGACAAAGTCGAACCCCGCCGCGAGTTCATCGAAAAGCACGCGCTCGAGGTAAGGAATTTGGATGTGTAGCGGTTGGGCACGGCACTTTGCGTCCTCGGTTTCGGGTCGCTCACTGGGCCCAATCGCGTGGTGAGCCAACCGATAAATGGAGCGAGACATGGTGGTAAAAGAATTGAAATGCCAAATGTGCGATACGCGGTTCGAGTTGGCGGTCCTCGATAATGATGACCCGGACGAGCGGGGCCGCCGCGGTAGCCCGGTCCGGTGCCCGAGATGTGGTAGCACTAGGATTGAAGTGGTCCGGACCGTGCGGCGCATGCGGCCGGCCGGCTGACACGTCAACCCGCGGAATAGCGAGCCCCGACGGGCAGCGATGTCGAACCCGACGAATCGGCTTAATTACTCTTCCGGCACGGCCCAGGCCGGTGCATGAGCGCTAACTATTATGGCCACCCTATTCTTCTCTTATTCTCACCGTGATGAAGCACTCCGGGATGAGCTCGAAACCCACTTCGCACTAATGAAGAGGCAGGGGCTCATCACCGGTTGGCACGATCGTAGAATTGGCGCCGGAAACGAATTCGCAGGCAAAATCAGCGAAAACCTAGAGCGAGCCGATATCATCCTCCTGCTCGTGAGCCCCTATTTTCTCGACTCGGACTATTGTTACGATGTCGAAATGCAGCGGGCGCTGGAGCGGCACGAACAAGGGCAGGCACGCGTAATGCCGGTAATCCTGAACCCCTGCGACTGGCGTTCGGCGCCGTTCGGAAAACTACTCGCGCTTCCAAAGGACGGCAAGCCAATCACGAAGTATCCGAATCAACACGACGCGCTTCTTGAGGTTGTCGAAGCGGTTAGAGCAGCAGCCGCCAGCAATGAGAAGCCCGCCGACCGGCCTCCGTTTGTCCAGAGGGCCGCGCCGTCGACAGGCGTCACCGCAGCCAAGACTCGGTCAAGCAACCTTCGAGTCGTCAAAACCTTTACTGATCCGGCAATGGATGCCTTTCTTGTTGAGTCGTATGAATTCATCGCGAACTATTTCGAAGGGTCGCTCACAGAGCTGCAGAGTCGGAATCCTGAAATCGAAACTAGATTTAGACGGATCGATGCGAACCATTTCACTGCCACGATCTATCGGGGCGGAGCGGTCGCTAGCCAGTGTAAGATATGGTTCGCCGCTCGGGGCGCCTTTTCTGCTGGCGTTTTCTACTCAGGAGATTTCTCGCACAACGACAATAGCTATAACGAATCAATGTCGGTTGACGACGATGGTCACGCATTGTTTCTAAAGCCAATTGGAATGGCGTCAATTGGACGTCACAAAGACGGGCGTCTCTCGCAAGAGGGGGCGGCAGAATACTTTTGGGAAATGCTGGTGGAGCCATTGCGGCGGCGCGAGTAATGGATGTCTTTGTAGACGCTGCCGCGCCATGGCCAAATCCGCTACGATCATGACCCAAGCCCTTGCTGCCTCGGCGCCGAGTACAAGAGGTGTTGCTTGCGGTCTGCGGCGACGCGCAGGCCTTTTTGGCGGCGATGCTCGCTTTCGACAGTAAGCATGAAAGCGCACGAGAGGCAAGCCGGCTTGCGTAGGTTCGCGGGTCACGACCGTGCTTCTTCCGCGGATAACGAGGTGCTTTCCTGTCCTTCCGCAACGTCGGGGAGAAACGGCTGTTCGCCGGACAGGGCTATATCGTCCAGCAGCGCCTGGAAGGTTGCGGAGTTGGCCGTTCGGTCAGCATCGGTAAGCGACGCTTCCTTAATTTTCTCTCTTTGGCGATCTGAAATCGACGCCTGAAGCGCGGCCAGTGACTTTGCCTTTTCCGCGATGTACTGCTGCAACCGAATGTCAACAAACGGCCGGCACTCTGGCAATCGACCGTAGTTGATCCTGACTTTCGTACCTCGCCAGTGCTTTATTGTCGGCATCTCGATACAGCCAATCACAACTACCTTGCACAGCTTCGAAAACACGAAGGCACTTTTAGAATTGAACACAATATCAACCACGGGCGACCTAGTTAGAAACCTGTTGATGTTTGAGGGCAGCCGCATGTCCGCATCAACGATCGTGTCGAATAGAACAATGTGTTGCTCAAATGCGCCGGGGTGCGGGCGCTCCCCCAAGAGGAATTCCCGCCACGTCTTTTCCGCTTCATCGGCGCGCGAATTGAACTGCCCAGGAAAGCCTAGTGGCAAGCCATAGTGGCGGTGAAGTTGCAGCGACCGCCAGGATACCGAAACCGCGAATTTGGCCAGCCACTCTTCGTAATGGTAGCAGGGTTGATCCAGCCGGGCCGGATCGTGATACGGGACAAAGATCCTTTCCGCAAAGAGCTTTTCCCAGCAGGACAGTTTGCCCTCACAATCGTCGCACAGCAACGGCAGCTTGATTCCATCTTGGACGCGCCGGTTCGGGCAAGTGCCAAAACGGATGTAGCCCGTCGCCGACGATTCTTTCATGTAGTCGAAGACAAAGGCAGGTAGTATGTGGCTATCGCGGCGCGGACCCGGGCCGCCACAAAGGGCGCAGTCAGCCATTCCAAAATCCTCCTGGGGGCTCGTCACATTATAGACAAGCCGCGGCGAATTTGGTTCGGGACGACGACGATACACGATGGACCTCGGCCATAAGTGTGACCCGGCTCGTGATATGGAATCGACGTCTTTTGGCGTGCGGGTCGTGGTCGACCGCACGAGGGCCAAAGATCTCCGAGGAACGATCATCGACTACGAACCCGCGCCCGAGCCGGGCGTTCCGCTTCAAAAAAGCGAGTGATTGCGATGGCTAGTGGGCAACACGGCCTGGATCCGGCTTGATCCCGCACGCCGGTCGGGGGAAAATGAGACGTTATGGTGGTTCACGGTCGAATACAGAACGGCATCGTGGTTCTTGAAGACGGGTCGGCGCTGCCGGAAGGTACGCAGGTAACCGTCGTGTGCCCGACTGCGCCGAGCGGCGCACCAGCTCCGCAGAAGCGGCGGGTGCAGTTGCCGCTCGTGCCGTCCAATCGGCCTGGCACCTTGCAGCTAACGGGCGAACGCATCGCTGAGCTTCTGGATCAAGATGACTTTATTCCAGACGCACCAGAGAAGCAGGACGTGTAGGGCGCGTGGAAGCGGGGTAGGTTTGCACACGGCGTCATCGCCGGGGTAGGATTAAGGCATGTCCACGATCTCCATTCTCGATCAATTCCTGGATCCGCTAACCGAGGCGCTGTCGCCGGAGGTTGCCCGTAGGCTCATCGAATTGCGAGCTTCGGCCGCCGTTCAGGCCCGGGTTGACGAGCTCGCCACGAAGGCGAATGGGGGGACGCTTTCGATGGCCGAAGAAGCCGAGTACAGGGAATTTGTCGAAGCCGTCGACATCGTCTCGATCATCCAGTCGAAGGCCCGCCGCTACCTGGCGCAGCACGCTTCCGCGCATGGAACCGGCACTCCGTAACCTCGTGAGCCAGCGAGCAGATGACCGCTGTGAATACTGCGGTCTGCCTCAAGGCGCCGCGCCATTCGTGCCGTTTCACGTTGAGCACATCATCGCTCAGCAGCACGGCGGCGGCGACGAACTCGACAACCTGGCTTGGTCATGTCATCGCTGCAACGCCTACAAAGGGCCGAACCTTGCGAGCCTCGATCCGCAGACCGGCGCCCTGGTGCGCCTGTTTCACCCGCGCCGCGATCGCTGGCTTGAACATTTTCGCATCGAAGGCACAACGATCATCGGCCTCACGCCATCGGGCCGTGCTACGATCCGGCTCTTACGCTTTAATGATACGCATCGCCTTGAACTACGCGAGCGATTGCTACGGGAGCAGCGACCGGATTGACGCGTCGAGGCAAGCCAGCGACTTACGTAAAAGAACTGGGCGTAGGCTAAGTAGGATCCGCACTCCATTGCGTACTTGTTTTTTCTGCGGCGGGGTTTTGGTTGATGAGAGATGTCGAATTCGATCTTGAGCAATAGCTTTGCCGATGAGTGGTCGTTTGGCGGAACACCGTTGTCCGGGGTGCGAGATTCGCAGGCCGCTGTGCTTTTGCGCGATGATTCCGCGGATTGCGCTCGAGACGCGCGTCGTGCTGCTGATGCATACGGGCGAACGCGTGCTGACGACGAATACGGCCCGACTGGCGGCCAAGGCCTTGCCGAACAGCGAGATTCGCATTCGCGGTGCGAAAGATCAACGCTTGTCGCTGGCGGACCTCGCACACGATGGCCGGCGGCCGCTGCTGCTCTATCCCAGTTCGCACGCGGCCGAGTTGAACGCCGAGCTGGTCGCCGGGCTGGCTGGCCCGGTGACGTTGATCGTGCCCGACGGAAGCTGGTCGCAGGTGCGACGCTTCGTCCGGCGCGATCGGACCTTGGCCGGGCTGCCGCACGTCAAGCTGCCGAGTGGGCCGGCTTCGACCTACCGGCTTCGCGTGCAGGCCGACGCGCAGAATCTGTGTACGCTCGAAGCTGTGGCCCGGGCGATCGGGATCCTGGAAAGCGTCCCGGCTCAACAGCAGCTCGAAGCCTTACTTCGGATCATGATCGAACGCACGCTCTGGTCGCGCGGCGCCCTTTCGAGCGACGACTGTGAGCATGAAATCCCCGCAGCCGCCCGGAAAAGCCAAGCGGGGCAGCGCGGTGCGTACCTTAATGGATTGGCAGGCAGCGCGCTCAGCGGCAGCCACCCAGCCCGGTAGGGTACGCATTCTTGTGCCATACCTTATGGGCGATGGCTTGGCGGTGGTACGCACGGGGTGCGTGCCGTGCTTCGACGGGGTCGCCGAGGACAGGCTGAAGGCGAGCA
Organism: Pirellulales bacterium; assembly: GCA_036490175.1. NCBI lineage: Bacteria > Pseudomonadati > Planctomycetota > Planctomycetia > Pirellulales > Pirellulales bacterium. The sequence goes on from DASXEJ010000220.1 coordinate 5,002, forward strand.
AACTCGCCGAGGGTGGACGCGGTCGATGGTTGATCCAACCGGACCGAGCTGGAGCGGCTCGCAGCCGGCGGCAAGGGTCGCAACCTACCAGCATCGGCGATGGGCTGCGGCCGCTCGAAAATTCCTGTGCGGCCGATATAAGCGGCAGGCTTTTACAGTCTTCAATAACAAATGTTTGACATTCGGGTGGCAGTCGCTAAGGATAAATGCTCACGTCAGCAGCAGCCCATTCAATGGATCGCTTAAGGAATCGCACGCATGGCAAGCGTTGAAAACAATCCGCTGGATTTCGCCAGCCAGATACCTCACAAGAGCCTGGCCCAGTCGATCCGCTCGAAGGAGTTGAAGCAGGCGCGCGGAATCCTGATCGTGGTGGGCGTGCTCACGTTTCTGGTCAACGGCGGTTTCCTGATGATGGCGAAATCGAATGTCGACCAGGAGATCGACAAGCAGGTGAAGCAAGTGCAGGCTCAGCACATGCAAGTCGATCTGCACCAGGTCGAGCTCGTGCGCGCGTCGGCTTTGACGTTGACGTATCTGATCCAGGGGGGCGCGGCGGCGCTGGGCATTGTGTTTATCGTGTTGGGGTTCCTGGTGAAGTCGTATCCCGTCCCGGCCACGATGCTGGGGTTGATCCTGTACCTGGCAGGCACCGCGATTTTCGGCTACCTCGAGCCGATGACACTCCTGCAAGGCATCATTTTTAAGATGTTCATCGTGATCTCGCTGTTCGCGAGCATCAAAGCAGCCATCGGTTATCAGAAGCACCTCGCCCGCAATGCTGTGGCCGCGTGACGATCGGTGGCGCTTCGCGGCTCGATGGCCTACTTCCCCGCCCGGCTTTGCGGTGGACTAGCGGATGGATGAGTTCGACGCAGGCCACGAGCAGCAGATTTGTTGGCGTTGCGGGCTGCCGCTCGACGCTGGCGTACATGGCTGCCCACATTGCAACGCGCCGCTCTGGAATGCAATTGTCGCAGCGCCCAGCGAGCCGCCGCGCAAGGGCCGCCGCTCTGATCCGGTGACGGCGGTGTTTGTCGCCTATGGCTTGATGCTGCTGGTGTCCGTTGTGCACGGCATGATTTCGGGGCCTGGTAATATCTTCATCCCCGATGCGAGCGTGAGCCCTGAAGCGGCCTGCTGGCGAATGGCCGCGTGCGAGGCAATCGATACGGCAATTGTGCTGGGATGCTGGTGGTATATCGGCCGCTTGCCCGTGCTGCCGCGACCATCGCGCGCCAGCCGCATGAGCGCGTGGATCGCCGCCGTGCCGGTGCTCGGCCTCACTCTGGCGGCCAATCGCGGATATCACATGGTCCTGCAGGATATCATCCGCTTTCCGATTCACTATGTCGGCATGGTGGATGCCAGCCCTCATTTGTGGGTTCGCTGGCTGCTGGTTGTTTGCGTTCAGCCGGCGATCGTGGAGGAGCTGTTTTTTCGCGGGCTGGCGTTTCGGGTGCTGCTGCCGCACCTTTCCGGCGGCGGCACCGTAATGATCACCGCTATAGCGTTCGGGCTGGCACATATTCACGCGCCGTTGAGTGTTCCGATCCTCGTTGGGTTAGGTGTTGTCAACGGCTGCGCGGCATTGATGACCGGCCGTCTCTGGCTGCCGATCCTGTTGCACTTTGCGCATAACCTGGCCGTCACCCTGTTGGGCTGGTACTTATGAGCGCCGGCGTCGGCGACATGGTGTTCGAATCGGAGCGCCCCTTTCCCACGGCCGCGGTCGTTTGGGCCGGCAGCGCGCTCGTGATGCTGTGGTTGGCGTTTCAGACCGGCGCTTACGGGTGGGCTCTCCCCGCGGTGTTCGCCGGCGCAATTGCGATTCTGCAGTTCCGCGAGCTACCGCGGATCGCCCGCATCAGCCTGCGCGATGATTCCGTCGTGATCGAGCCAGCCGGCAATCGTATCGCGCTGGCTTCGATCGAATCGCTAACGCTCGCGAGCGCCCCGCAAGCTCCCGACAGCATTCGAGTCCAGGGGCCGATTGTGATCATGCATGCGGCCGGCATCACGGAGCTTCCCGGCTCGCTGGAGCCGCCTCCGGCCGACCTCTATAAGGCAATTCTGACCCGATTAAGCACCAGCGGCCGCCGCAATGCAAACGCCAGCCTTTCCAAGCAATGGCAGCTCCAGGAGCAGAAGTTCGGCCCCGACCGTGTGTGGACCTACTTTGCCCGGCAGTACCTTGGCCGGCGCTCGAGGCGCCCTCGTGTTGCTGCCCTGGCAATCGCGCTGTTGGCGACCGGCGGAATTGCGTTGGCCAGCCTGATGCTGCCAGACAGCCGGCATTGGAGCCAGGGCGTGGCTGGTTTTTTCGCCCTCGTTGGCCTCTCCTTCGGCTTCCTCACGTGGCTGCTTGCGTATCAGGGACAAAAGTACCCGGGAGCGCGGGTGCCGAATTGGCGTCGAGCCGAGCTCGTCATTTCGCCGGCCGGGCTATGGCTCGAGCAGAACGATCTGTCCGGTTTTTTGTCGTGGAATGAGGTTCAGGGCGTCCAGCTGAATCGGCGAACGAGCTGGTGGTTGCCGGCCATTTGGGGCCAAGTCCCTGGCAAGCTTGAGGTGTTGATCGCCGGAGGATCGGTCCCCATCTGGGACGTTTACGATCGTCCGCTGCCGATCATCGCCGACGTCATCATGTCGCTATGGCGCGGGCCGCAAGGGTCAGCACGCGAATAGCCGAGTAGGATGCACGTAGTACCGACCCTACAGCGCTGGGCGACTACTTGAGATCTCAGCGCGCCTAGCCGATGCCCGGTGCATCAGCGCGTGACGAGGCGGTGCCCCCGACGTGTTTTCGAAGGAGGGTGCGAGGCTCCGGCCGAGCAGCGGAGGGCTGCGGCGCTTACAACTCTGGGCTCGGCAGGAGCCTCGCCCTCGCGATCAGCCAACATAGGGTACGCACCCTCTGCGTACCCCGCCGGTCCGGCTCGGCTCGCCGGACCTACGTGGCAGCGGCTGGCGCGATGCGGCGATGAAGGCGCTACGAAACTCTTGCTTTCCGCCGCTGCATCGACAAGAGTACAGCGGTCAGCCTGCAATGCCGGACGACCCGCGAAGGGTCAGCGTCCGATTGTGGGCCTGCATCCATGCTCCCTCGACTCTGCTAGGAAGTTAGCCCGCCATGAAGAATCAACATCGCACGTTCATTCGGCCGCTTTTGCTCAGTCTGTT
>DASXEJ010000221.1 GCA_036490175.1 Pirellulales bacterium
TAGGCCTCGTGCGCGCTTGACGGCCCGCCCGCCGGGCCGGTTTAATACGCGCCCTTCCCGACGTTGGCCAGGTAGCTCAGTTGGTAGAGCAGCGGATTGAAAATCCGCGTGTCGGTGGTTCAATTCCACCCCTGGCCACCAATAAGTCTCTCATTTTATTGCAATTTTCCATCGGGTCGTTTCGGCGTCATCGACAGGTGTGCCTGGAATGTGCCATGGATATTGACGTTGCCCACGTAGGCAGCGAGGTGATCCGCCGCCAGATGCGCATAACGCCGCACCATCTTCTCGGTCATCCATCCACCCAGCTCCTGCAAGGCGAAAATCGGCGTCCCGTTCTGCACATGCCATGAAGCCCAGGTGTGGCGCAGATCGTGGAAGCGGAAGTTCTCGATACCGGCACGCTTGAGCGCGTGGTACCAAGCCCGCGTACTGACCTGCTTCACCGGCTGCCCCTCGTACGTGAAGACATGAACGGGATGTATGCCGACCTGGTGGCCGACGATCTCCATCGCCATGTCGTTGAGCGGCACGGCGATCGCCTTCCTGGCCTTTGCCTGGTCCGGATGGACCCAAGCGAGCTTGCGCGACAGATCGACCTGTTCCCAGGTCAGCCCCGTCACATTCGCTGCACGTAGCCCGGTCGACAAGCTGAAGGTCGCCATGTAGCGAAGGTGCAGTGGCAACTCGCGCAGCAGCGCGACTGCCTGTTCGTGACTTAGGAATCGAATCCGACGGGTCGGCTCCTTCAAGAGCCTCACCGTTGGCGCACGATCCAGCCACTCCCACTCGCGCACGCACCGCCGCAGGATTGCCCGCAACAACGCCAGTGTCCGATTTACCGTCGCGTTGCTGCATCCATCCGCCTGCTTCGCTTCGATGATCGCATCGACCGTCGTCCTGTTGATGCTATCCAGTTCCCGACCGGCCAGATAAAGATCGAGCCAACGCAGCTTCTCCTTGTCGTCGTCGAGCGTCGCCTTGTGAGCTTGCTCGCGGAGCCATCGCACGACTGCGTCCTGCCAAATTCGTCTCGGCCTGTCGCCCAGCCGTTGAACTCGCCAGACTTCGCTCTTCAGCTTGTCGTGGAGTTCCTCGGCCTCTTTGCGGTCGCTGGTCTCAGTAGATCGTCGTACTCGTTCGCCGTTTGGGGCGACGAAGTCAATCCACCAGGCCGTCGACTTTTTGCGCTTTCTAAGTGACATACACTCTCCTGTGAGTTCGTCACTTGCAGCGCTTGCCGTCTCGTAGGATATAACGAGCGCACGAACTCGGCGAGATCGATCTCTAAGAAAATCCAGCACCGACCCGCTTTAGCTCCCGGAATCAGGCCGCGCTTGGCGCGCGTGCGAACCTCCTCGGGGTGCATATGAAGGAATGCGGCTGCCTCGCTGAGATCCAGTGTTTTCAACGGAGCGCCCGGTGCGTTCATGGCCTAGCTATCCAGGCGCCCACACAAGCCCCGGATGGCGGCCCTTCGGACGGACCTGTCACCTGAGCTCATCCCCGGACGCTCCGGCGCAGCGAACAGTTATGGCGGACTTTGTGTGCCGCACACGGTTCTGCGCCGTCAAGTGGAAGCAACGATTGTCGGATTATCTCGGGCCGATGAGCGGTTGCCGGAACCGGCTGACGAGGGAGAGCCGGTACATTTTCGGCCAACCAAGGAGCGATGTCCGTTCGCAGCCAACCGATTCCGCGGCCGTGA
>DASXEJ010000222.1 GCA_036490175.1 Pirellulales bacterium
AGCCCAACACGGCATGTGCCGTAGGTGAGAGGTTGAATACTGCCGGCATGATGTCGACCTGGCCGTAGGCAGTAGCCGCCTGGAAAACCGCCTGCACGGCAACGGCGTAGGCGGTCATCGCGAGAATGCGGGTCGAGGCGCGGCGCAGTGCAGTGCCTCGGAATGAGAACACGGACTTCACCCAGTTCTTACGGTCGTACTCAATCATGGCTGCGTGGTTCTACCGATGTCGTACCCGACCTGACGTTAACCTTTCCCCGAATCCAATCTCGCTGATCCTACCTTGCGGTGGTTATTGCAGGCAACCGTGGCTTACCACCGGTTGCGGGTTTTTGGCTACTTCCCCTGGCCGTTACCTAGCACACATGCTGCCGCTTCTGGATGGGAACGGTCTTTGGCGCCGTTTCTGGGATGGCATCGATCTGTTTCAATCCGGCTATCACATCTTGGGCGAACTTTTCTGCCAGATCGCGGCTGAAGTTCTCCTTGACTACGGCGCGCAATACGTGCGTTTCCTGCGCATTGGCCGGCAGCGGATAGGCCGGCACAATCCAGCCACGTTGTCGCAGGGCATCCGACAAGTGATAGAGAGTTTTAGGCGATGCGTCCCGGTCTTTCAACTTCACGACAACCACGGGCAGGTATTTCGACTGGTTCAACAGTTCGAACCTTCCGGTATCGAGTAGCTTTTTCTCAAGATAACGAGCATTGCTCATTATGTTCTCAATCACCTGCCGATAGCCCGTGCGACCAAGCCGTAAAAAGTTGTAGTACTGAAGCAGGATTTGGCTACTTGGCTTGGAAAAATTCAGACTGTAGTTGAACATCTCGCCGCCGAGATACGTGATTTTGTAGATCAATTCGGATGGCACGACGTGCTCGTCGCGAAATACTACGCTTCCCATGCCCGGGTAAATTAAGCCGAACTTATGATTCGAGGCGTTGATCGAACGGACGTGGTCCAATCGGAAATCCCAGGCAAGATCCGGATAAGCGAAAGGGGCCACGAAGCCGCCGCTGGCTCCGTCGACGTGAATTGGGATGTCCCAGCCATTTTGCCGTTTGATTTTCTTGAGCAGCGTATTGATCTCGCCAATTTCGTCGATCTGGCCTGTGAACGTGGTGCCAAGGATGCAGCCCACGGCGGTGGTATTTTCGTCGATGTGGGCGGCCACTTTCTCAGCCGTTAGAATATGGCAGTCGGGCTCGAGCGGTACGATTCGCGCCTCGACGTCGAAGTAGAGGGCGAACTTCTCCCAGCAGGTATGCACGTCGGCCCCGAATACGACATTGGGCCGATCCACATGCTTTCCCTCGGCAATCCGTCTCTTGCGCCAGGCCCATTTATGCGCCAGCAATCCGAGCATGATCGCCTCGCTCGAGCCGACCGTGGCAGTGCCCATCGGCCGGGCGTCCTTGGGTGCGTGGAAGAGTCGCGCCAGCATGCTGATGACGCGCTGGTGGATTTCGTCAGTCTGCGGATACTCGTCTTGATCAATTAGGTTTTTATTGGCGGTGTCTGCCAGCAGCCGTTCGGCCTGTGGCTCCATCCAGGTAGTGACAAAGCTGGCTAGATTCATGACGGGATTGCCGTCCAGATTCATTTCGTCGCGGACCAATTGCAGTGCCACATCGGCCGGCAAGCCATCCTCGGGAATGGCGTATTTTGGTATCGGGCGCACGAAGCTGCGCGACGCATATGCCGGCGCCAACTCTTCTTCGCTGTGGTGCTTGAGCGGTTTCATAAGATTTCTGTGGTCTAGGGTAGGCCGTTCCCCAGGTTGATAATTGCAATCTAAGTTGCGTTATCCGCTTTCGGACGAATGTCTATGAGGATGCGCACGCGCCGGCAGTTCGGAAAATCTATTTCGCCGCGCGACGGTGTGCCTACGTCACTCCTCGGGCTTGAAGGAGACTTGCTGGGCTACGCCATTTTCAACCACCAGTGCCGTCGACTCGGACACTCTTTCCCAATGCTCGCTGATGCCGTCCAGCGGTTCGGACAGAATTAAGAGGCCGTCCGCGGGTAAGTCCTCGGTTTTGCCGCCTACTTCGTGCAGGGCGTGCAGATTGCGGCTGTGGTAAAGGCTGGGGGAGCGATGGTCGCTCGAATATCGTACCGCGACAATCCGCTTGCCGTCGGCCACAGCCACGGTCATGTAAAGACCGTCTTGGACATGGTGTGCACGGCGGACGCGTTCGATCGTGCCGACCATCAGTGCCAGCGCTCGTAGAGGATCCTTGGCAAGTCCATAGGTTACCGCCAGATAGAGCATGGTCTCGCTGTCCGTTGAGCCGCGCATCTGAGGAAACAACTCTGGCGCGATCGCCATTTGCAAATCACGCTTTAGCTTGTCGAAGCCGCCGATTTCGCCATTGTGCTGGAAAAGATAGTGTTGATGTCGGAAAGGATGGCAATTCGTGCGCTGGATCGCAGTGCCGCTAGTCGCCCGCACGTGTGCCAGGATCATGTGCGAGCGGACTTGTGCGGCTAGGTTCTGAAAATTATCGTCGTTCCAGGCCGGCTGCGTGTCATGGTAGACACCAGGCCAGGGGCGGCTGCCATACCAACCCAGCCCGAAGCCATCACCATTGACGGTGTAGATCGATCGCTGGGCGTGCTGGCTCTGCGCGACCAGCGAGTACTGCGGCTTGAACAGCAGGGTGTCGGCAAAGACTGGCGATCCGGCGTAACACAGCCAGCGGCACATGAGATTAGCTCGGATTTGTGAATGCAACACGATGAATTAACACGCGAGCGATAGTGTGGGCACCTAACAGCTGCGCCGGTCTCTCGTCATTGATCATTTCGCGAACATCATTTTTTCAAAAACTTCACGCATACGGGACGTGGAATCTCGACCGAGTGGTTGGTCGGTTCTAGCTTTCCACTAGCCTGATCTATGCGAAATACATTGATGGTATCTGAGTCCTGATTGGCTGCCAGCAAGAACTTGCCGTCGGGATCGATGCCAAAATTGCGGGGGGTCTTTCCTCCTGTCGGCTGGTGCCCAGCGGGCCACAGTCCGCCCGTGGCTGGATCAATCGTAAAGATCGCGATGCTGTCGTGGCCGCGGTTCGAACCATATAGAAACTTACCCGACGGATGAACGCGCACTTCCGCCGTAGTGTTCTCGCCGGAAAATCCCTCGGGCAGTGTGCTCACCGTGGCAATTGGCTTGAGCGTGCCACGCTGCGCATCATAAGTGAATGCAGTGACGGTCGACTTCATCTCATTGATCACATACGCAAACTGGCCATTGGGGTGAAACACGAAATGGCGTGGGCCCGACCCCGGCGGCACCGAGACCGAGGCAGGGTCATTGGCCGTGAGTGTTCCCTTGGCCGGATCAAACCTGTAGATCATTACCTTGTCGAGTCCCAGATCGGCGACAAATGCGAAATGGTTCGCGGCATCGAGATTGATCGAATGCGGATGTGGGCCTTCCTGCCGGCCGGGGTCGACGCTCTTACCCACGTGCCGGACAGTGCTGGATGCAGGAGCGACCTTACCGTCGCTGCCGATCGGCAACACGGCCGCGGTGGCTCCGCCATAATTGGCCACAAGCACGTTCTTGCCCTGTCGATCTACCACCAGATGGCAGGGACCGGCGCTGGTGGACGATTGATGGTTCAACGCGCTGAGCTTGCCGGTAGATGGATCGAGAGCGAACGCGGTGACCGCGCCGCTACCGGTGTCCGTGTAATCTCCCACTTCACTGACAGCGTAGAGAAACCGGTGGTTAGGATGTATCGCCACGAACGAAGGGTTTTTCACATTACCGCTTGCGGACAACCGCTTTAGCGCGCCGGTGTCCAAATCGAGCTCGCAGGTATAGACCCCCTCGTCCGTGCCGGACGTGTATGTGCCGACGAACACTAGGCAAGTATTGCTGGCTTGATCTTTATTGTCAGCGGCGTGACCCGCGGCGAGTGGACCGGCAAACGGTATGGAGCTTGTCATGAGAATGGCGAGCAGTATTGTTGTCAGGCGGTATGTCATGCGCATGCGTCCGAATGATTGTGGGTAAAGTCACGGTGGCCGACAGTTTAACAGGCGCGGCGCGCACCGCCAAACGAGCGCAGATTTAGAAAGGTAGACCGAATGAGCGAGATTCCGCCCGATCTTACATCGGCTTGGCAAATGAGATCACGGTCCAGTCCGACAGGTCGGCGTCGGTGAACCAGCGCGTGTCGCCGGCCTCGACGATGGTTTTGCGGTGTGGATCGTATTGGATGTCTTCATCACGCCAATAGTCCAAACCCAGCGACAACGCTGCCGATCCCGTCAGACGCACCCGGGCTTCGCACCACACGCGGTCGGTTCCCGGTGGCAGGGTCGAGCGGCCGCAACCATACCAATGCCAGACCTTCTCCGGCCGGTCGCTCACTTTGAGCGTTGCGGCACCGCCGCCAAACGTCGCCGGCAGTTCTAAAAATCGGTTCCCGGCGAGCGAGCCATCGCCGAACCACGGCTTGCGCATGTAAAGCCCGCCGCAAATTGTGTCATCGAAATTCTCTTGCTTGAGCACGCGGTCTGCACCGTCGACCACGGCGTGCAGCGCGAGCCAATCGACCTCGACCTTGCCAGGCTCATTGCGTCGGCGTGTGTCCTGAATCGCCTCGAGCCAAGCGATCGCGGCTTGCATCCCCGGCGGTGGCGTGCGACGTTTGACGATCCCGTTTGGTGGCCCCGAGTTAGGAGGGGGCCCAAGAAAGCCTAGCGGCTTAGGTGCCCCTTTCGCCTGGTCGTCTAAGGGATCGAGAGACGCTCTCTCATTCACAGGCGACGAATCGTCTGCGCCCCTCGACACCGTCTCGGCCGACATGGTCACGGCCAAAGTCGTAACGCAATAAAACCTGATCGCGGCGACTACCGCCGGGTAGATGCGCATCATGGGAGATTCACCGCGTAGAGGGCAGAGTTTCTTGTTCTGCGTCGACGATCGGCCGTCTGCCCCGCCGCGTGATCTGCCACGCGCGATCAGCTTTGGGCAAACGTCGATGTGTTCGGCACCTGATAACGGACGGCCAAATGCGGAGTTTCCATCCTCTTTTGCCCGCTCCCCAACGATAGCATGCCGGCTGCCACCAGGCCGGACGTCAGTAGCGTCCGCTCGATGGGATAGGGGGTTTTTCCGGTCAGAAACGTCTCTTCGGCCTTTGACATCAGTTCGGCCGAGTAGGTGACATTGGGGTTGGGGGGGAGATAAAAGAGTGTCGAGAGTGGCTCCGACTGGTTTTTCAGACGCGCTGCGAAGGTAAAGTCTCCCACCAAGCCGTTCATCAAAAGCATCGTCGCGCGGACACCGTCCGCGTATTCGAACCGGTAGCAGGCAGGGTCCTTGACCCACTGTTGAATCTGCTCGCGGGTTGGATAACGATCGCTAAAGCTCTCTGGCTGCGCTAGTGTTTGAGTGCGGCTGAGACAGGCCGCGAATAAGTCGGGATCCCATCCCCCGGCGGACCAACTGCCCGCGTCCATGGCCTTCCACACGGCGTCGCCGCGCAGTCCCTGCATGGCTACGACGCCGGTCTCGCCCCCGCGGCGCCGCTCCGCCATGCACTGAATTACTTCCAGAGCATGAAAGTCGTAGCTGTCCAAGCCGCCAATGGCCACGCACATCAACTCTTCGATCTGGGCGCCATGGGGCATATCGATCGACGGCATGCGCCAGGTCACTGGCAGCGACGATCCGGCGAGAAACGGGAAATTCAATGCCCGCGAGGTCTCGACCATTTCCTTGGCCCACTCCCATTTCCAGGACAGGTGCTTGTCGTTGAACACCGGCGTAGTGCGGCCCTCGCTGCGGAAGACGTCGGTCACTTGTTTGAAGAATTCATAGCGCGGATATTTTTTCTGTCCAAGCTCGTTATCGGGATAATCGCCGTGCTCGCCAATGATCAAAACGGCGTCGACGGCAAGTTGCCCCGTGCCGGCGCGCAACGCTTCGGCGATCGTGGGATAGATCTTGAAGCCGAACTCCTCCGCGCGTTTGCGGCTCAGGTCGATTTCGGGAAATTGATCGACGTATGCCGAGACGACCTCGAATGGCGGTCGGTGCCAACGTCCTTGCAGTGGATAGCCGACCAGGAATCTTTCGCCCATGTGCCAAGCGTGTGAGTGATAACGCCATTCCGTCGTGATGATAGCCAGCCGCTTGCGGGGCTGCTGTGCGGAGTTCGCGGCGCGAGCGGCAGCGAGTTCTCCAATTCCGAGTCCGCCGATTCCCGTCGCGGCAAGTCCGCCACCCACGGTTCCGAGAAAGTTTCTACGAGTCAACATCGAGATGCCTGCGAAGAGGAGTGATTCGTGGGTGATTTAGTCGGGAATTCCCTAATGTCGACGAACCGCTTACGCGAGGATGTCGTGGACAACGTGGCCATGGACGTCGGTCAGGCGAAAGTCGCGACCGGCATAGCGGAAAGTGAGACGTTCGTGGTCCAAACCTAGCTGGTTGAGGATGGTGGCCTGCAGGTCGTGAACGTGTACTTGATTCTCGACGACGTTAAAACCCAACTCGTCTGTCTTGCCGTACTCCATGCCAGGTTTAATTCCGCCGCCCGCCATCCACAAGCTAAACGCTTGCGGATGGTGATCCCGTCCCAAGCTGCGTCCCAGCGCCACATTCGACTCGACCATGGGCGTGCGGCCGAACTCGCCCCCCCACACAACCAGTGTCTCGTCGAGTAGTCCGCGCTGGCGCAGATCCTTGACGAGAGCCGCGGCGCCACGATCTGTGTCGCCGCAATTCTTGGTATGGTTGCCAACGAGATCACTGTGGGCATCCCATCCTTCGTTGTAGATGCTGATGAACCGCACACCGCGCTCGACCATTCTTCGCGCCAACAGGCAGGCGCGCGCAAATGATGGTTTGGCCGGATCGACGCCATACATATCGAGCGTAGACTGCGATTCGCTCTTCAGCTCCATCAATTCTGGCGCCGAGGTTTGCAGCCGGAACGCCATTTCGTAGGAAGCGATGCGGGTAGCTATCTCAGGATCGCCGACCGATGCCAAATGTTCGCGATTCAACTTAGCGACCAGGTCGAGCGTGTCGCGCTGCGAGCGGCTATCAATTCCGGCAGGACTCGAGACATCGAGAATCGGGTCCCCTTGATTGCGGAAGCGAACACCGGAATAAACGGTCGGCAAGAATCCACTCGACCAGTTGGCCGCGCCGCCACTAATGCCAGTGCCGGTTGACATGACAACAAATGCCGGCAGGTCGGTCGTCTCGGCACCCAGGCCGTAGGTGGCCCATGAGCCCATGCTGGGACGGCCTGGCTGCGAGAACCCTGTATTTATAAAAAGCTGCGCAGGCGCATGATTGAACTGGTCGGTACGCATCGAACGAACGAGACAAATGTCGTCTACGACGCCGGCCAATTGAGGCAATATATCGGCAATCTCCGTTCCGCTCTGGCCATGTCTGGCAAATTTAAAGCGAGGTCCGAGCGCTGCCGCATCGGCGCGTATAAAGGCGTAGCGCTGGCCACCGATAACTTCCGGCGGAATCGATTTGCCCTCGTATTTGGCGAGCGCCGGTTTGTAGTCGAACAGGTCGAGATGGCTAGGCGCGCCCGCCATGAATAAGTAGATCACAGACTTTGCCCGTGGCGCAAAATGTCCTGCCTTAGAGGCAAGCGAATCTGTGGGAGCGTTAGCTGCCGCTCGCAGGTGGCGAGGTTCCTTGAACGCATTGGTGAGCAACGAGGCTAACGCGATCTTTCCCAGACCGAGTCCGCTGTCTTGCAAGAACAAACGGCGCGATTGTCGTGTCGCGGCCTGAAGCGCGTCCGCGGTGAAGGAAGCCGGCATGCTCATGTGTCCGCCATTCAGGCGGGCGCCTTGTTCTGGGTAAGTAGGCATGCATCATTCCTTAGTGATTGTTTCGTCGAGATTCATCACGGCCCGGGCCGTAAGCGTCCATGCTGCGCGATTCATTGTTTCGGCTGGCGTCTCCCCATCGATCGCACCGGCAATCGAACTGGCAGCAAGCTCGCCTTGCCGCAGGCGGTCGAGCTGTGCGTTATGGAAAGCGGTCAACAGCGTGAGCTCTGCGTTCGATGGGGGGCGGCTCATGCAGCGGCGCACGAGAAGATCAATTGTGGAATCGAGAGGAGCCCTTTCACCGGCCAATTGTTTGCCCAAAGCCTGGGCCGCTTCGACGAAGACCCCGTCGTTCAGAAGTGCCAGCGATTGAAGAGGGGTATTCGATATGTCGCGCCGCGCCAGGCAGGCTTCCCCACTCGGTGCGTCGAAGGTTGTAAACATTGCATAGGGGGCGGTTCGCTTGGCGAAAGTATACACGCCCCGGCGGTAGCGATCCGCCCCGTCGCTCACCTTCCAGGCCAACGGGCCGTATGTTCCCTCCGAGCTTACTCCCGGTGGCTGTGGCGGAAAGACGCTCGGACCGCCGATCCTTGCTGATAGTAATCCCGATGCCGACAGAGCAACGTCGCGAACTAGCTCGGCATCCAAGCGAAGTCTTGGCGCGCGCGCCAGCAGTTTGTTTTGCGAATCTCGGGAGAGCAATTCTGCTCCCGCGTGCGATGACTGTCGGTACGTCGCGCTGGTGACGATCAGCTTGTGTAGTTTCTTGAGGGACCAGCCGTCGTGCTGGAATTGTACGGCTAGCCAGTCGAGCAGCTCTGGATGTGTAGGGGGTTCTCCCTGGTAGCCGAAATCTTCAGTGGTCCGCACCAATCCGCGGCCAAAAAACGCCGCCCACTGTCGATTAACGGTTACGCGACCCACCAGCGGATTGCGCTCGCTGGCCAACCAACGAGCCAGCGCGAGTCGATCATGTGCCTCATTCGCTGCGAGCGGCGCAAAAATGCTGGGCACCTCGGCCTCGACGGAATCCGTGGGTTGCAGGAATTCGCCCCGCTTATGAATATTCGTGCGGCGTGGATTCTCGGTCGGTCGTTCACTCATGACGAGCGATGTGGCGTAAGCCGGCATCTGGTCACGAAGCTTGCGGATCGCGTCTCTTTCGTTCGACAGTTCGGGCGCAACGGACAAATAGTACGTCAACAGCCGGCTGCGATCCTCTGCGGTTCGTTCTGTAGACGGCCGGGCAAGAATTGACTCAATGTCACAAGGGAGTCCGTGGGCAGTAATCGGCCGTGGGTCATCGGTGCCCCAAATCCGGAAACGCCCTAGTCCTGCGGCATAGTATTTTTCAAACAGCAATTCCAAGTCGATCGACGAGGCGCCGGCGAGCGGAGTCGCGAGCGTGAATACCGCCGAATGCTCCCGACCCTGGCCGCCGCTAACGGACCAGCCGGTTTGCGGGTCGCCATCGATTGACATCGCCGCTGTATCTTTAGCATTCGCATAGGACTGGCTGGCCCCGGAAAATGCAAGCTTGGCTTCTAGGCGACGAAGTGTGATTTCGCTTAAGAAAAAATCGCCAAAGGGTCCTTCGTACGCGATTCGGCCAGGCCCTTGCTTGGGCAGACGATCGTCGGGAATGGCTTCGATCCGCAAGGCCGTAAGCCGTGACAGAGGATTCTCGAGCTTCAGTCGATAGATGTCACGCTTAGTCTGGTCACCGCTGGCCAACACGGACGCGTCTGCGAGGATTTGTAGGGTCGGAACGTCGCTTTTTGCCGACACTGGTTTAAGCAACGACCATTTCACCGCGCGTGCGGATTCGGTTGCTGCCCAGTCCTCAAACTTGTGTGCAAGGTGGTCCTGACGGCGCAGCTGTTCCGGCCTGTCGTCGTGCAACTGCTCGCCGACCTGTACGCGAAAGCGACCCAGCGTGTGATGCCCGCCGTATTTCTGGCCTAATTGAATTGTCAGGCGAGTCGAGCCTGCCTCGGAATGCGGCCGGTCAAAACGAAAGACAGCACGCCTGGGCACGTTCCAGGGCTCGGGGCCCTGGATGGCCCAGCCGGTCTTGTCAGATTGATCGAAGGCCTGTTCCGGGGGAAACCCTGCCTGCGAAAAATCGGCTTCTGCACTGGCAAAAATGATTGATTCCGGCGTGCTCGTGGCCGCGTTTGAGGATGCCGCCACTGCAATTTCAGTCAGCACAAAGTTACCATGCGGAGTACGACCAGGACCTTGTTTCGGCAACTGCGCATCCGTGAGCGCGTCGATCTTGACCGCGGAGACATTCGCCTGATTGCTGTCGAGGATCAGCGTGTACGTGTCCTGTTCGGGATCGACGCCTGAAACCCGAATCGAGCCATCTTCGAGCACTTCGGTTTGGGCCCCGCTCGCGGTCGTTGCGCTTATCAGAGTGGCGTTGTGCCAGCGGATATCCCCCTCAGGCGGGAAGCGGTTGGCCATATTGGCCTCGGCGGCAGCAATCTGTACGGCAATGTCCGCGCGGCGCGCCGCGATATCCGGGGCAGGCACGTCCATCTCGGGCTCGTCAGCATTGTTCAAAAAGGCCATCAGCCGATAGAAGTCCCGATGAGGGATCGGGTCATATTTGTGCGTATGGCATTGTGCGCAGCCGACGGTTAGTCCCATCCACACCGTACCGGTCGTGCCCACGCGATCTATCATTGCGTAGAAGCGAAATTCCAATGGGTCGATGCCGCCTTCCTCGTTAAGCATCGTATTACGGTGGAAGCCCGTGGCGACACGATCCTGAACCGTGGCCCCCGGCAGCAAGTCACCGGCCAGTTGACGAATCGTGAATTCGTCGAAGGGCATGTCGGCATTGAGAGCATTGATGACCCAGTCACGGTAGGGCCAAATCGATCGCGTCCGGTCCTTTTCGTAGCCGTTGCTGTCGGCGTAGCGGGCCAAGTCGAGCCAACGCCGTGCCCAGCGCTCACCATAGTGGGGCGAGGCAAGCAATCGATCGACCAACGCTTCGTATGCTTGCGCCGTATTGTCGTAAACGAAGGCATCGACTTCAGCAGGCGTCGGCGGAAGGCCAATCAAGTCGAGGTACAAACGTCTCACGATGGTGTACTTGTCCGCTTCCGGCGATGGCGCCAGGTTGGCCGCCTCGATCCCGTCCAGCACGAAGTAATCGATTGGATTGCGAGGCCAATGGCTGTTACGGACGATTGGAATGGCGGCCTGCTTCGGGGGCATAAATGCCCAATGAGATTCGTAATTGGCGCCGGCGGCGATCCAGTCTCGCAGGATTTGACGTTGTTGATCGGAGAGGGGCTTATTGGCAGCGGGCGGTGGCATCTGCGAATCGGGTTCCGGAGCGCATGTCCGCCGGATGATTTCGCTTTCGTCTGGCTTACCAGGCAAAATGGCGATCGCACCGGAGTCAGATGCGGCTAAGGCCGCATCACGCATGTCGAGCCGCAGACCTGCTTCACGCGATTGCTCGTCCGGACCGTGACACTTGAAGCAATGGCCGGCCAGAATCGGGCGCACGTCGCGATTGTATAGGGGCGGTTCTCCACCGCGCGCCGTCATTGCGAACAACGACATCACGGATGCCGCGGTCAGCGCCGTTGAGAAACAGCGGCTAAGCGCGCTCGAACCGTTCATGGGCGAGGCCATTATTTGGCACCCTCGTTCTCTGGGATCCGTCACTTCGGCGGATCGTAGGTTTCTGAAGTGACGCGGGGCGGTGGGCTTATGCAGGGGGGAGCGATCGATCGCGCCGTGCCAGCGGCACTTGCCGATCGTCGTTACTTTGAAGCCGATTCCTGGTTACTATATGACCACACAGCTGGACCCGGTTCAAGCTTTCGGCGGCGGGTTTGACTGAGGAGAAGACAGATCTACGCGTTTCTACTCTGACTCAGCAAATAAGCATTGTCCGGCGCGCGCCGTTTCGCTCGTGAGCAAGTGGTAGTTCGATTACGTCTGTTTTTTGGCCAGGATCGCGTCGAGCGGCGAATCCGTTGTTTTTCCCTCGACGCCGGTAAATCCGACCTGGGCGAGCAGCTCGCGATATTCCGTCAGGGACCGTTCTTTGCCCTCGGTGCAAGTGAGCATGTTGAGGCTTTGCAACTGGGCCCAACGCGGCCCGCTCTTGTCTTCTGCAAGCATCTTTTCCGCGATCAACAATGCGCCCCCCGCAGGCAATCGCTCGTAGATTCGGCTCAGCAATTTGAGGATTTTTTCTTCGGTCCAATCATGCACGATGCGGCCCAATGTGTAGATGTCCCCCTGTGGCAACTGATCCACGAAGAAGTCGCCGGGGATTACATCAACGCGATCGGCGACCGACGATGCGCCGACGATTTCCTCTGCAAGCGGCACGGCGTCGGCCAGATCAAAAACAATAGCGTGCAGGGATGGATAACGTTCGCAGGCGGCGATTGCCAGGTGCCCGGTTGCACCTCCCAGGTCCACGAGCAGGTGAAATCGTGAGAGATCGAAGGCGCAAACTACCTGCGGAGAGCTGATTACGCCGAATCCGTGCATGCCCAGCAAGAACTCCCGCTTAGCCTGCTCGGTGCGGAAGAAATGTGAGAAAATGGGGCCATCCCAGCCGAACGCCTGTTGCCAGCGATGCGTTCCTTCGCGCACCGCGTCTTCGAGGTGATACCACAGCTTCCACATCACCTCGTTTGAGTAATTTATGTAACCAGTCATGCGGCGCGAGCTGGTGGCTGTGAGATAAGTCTGCGCCGTCGGCGTGTTTTCGTAAGCGTCCCCTCGGCGTCTTAACAGTTGTAATCCGACGCAGGCGTTGAGCAGGCGTTCTAGCCCGTCGCGATTAGCGGACAACCGCCGTGCCAACTCGTCGCGCGTCAGAGCTTCGTTATCGAGAGCATCAAAGATGCCGAGCGATACGGCGGCGAACATCACTTTGGAACGGCGAAATGCTTCCAGCAGATCGATGACCAAGCTGGGATCGGGGGCCGGCGTGTAATCGGTCATTGAGATTTCCTGAAGACGCGAGGGAATGTCGTACTGAGCGGTGACACGGCGCAAGCAGACGATGCAAGTTGTGGCGAGTGCATAAGCGAACGGGGCAGTTTCAACCTAGGCGGGCTTTAAAGTCACTGCAGGCCGGTGACAATTCGCGCACATGCGCATTCCGTAATGTGTTGAAAAATCAATTCCGCGCCGATTTTGCAGAGTTGTTTTACCATTCTATCCGGCGCCTGACGAACGCATCGCGTAAGCCCGTGCCCCTATGCGGAAGTCAGTTGGGCGGACGGCTTGCTCGTAACGCTGTCAGCCAGGCATGGATTTGTGCCGCGTATTCATTGCGCCCCTTTAACCGCGCCAGCATCAGCGCCTGCTCGGCTGCTGCACTTGCCTCATCAACGCGGCGCAAGTCGGCATATGTCCTGGCTAAGTACATTTGGGCGTCGATCGAGTCGGGCTCACGCGCAAGCGTCTGCTGGAACTGCTCGATTGCTTCTTCCCGCCGTCCCACGGCGGCCAGCGCCGTGCCAAGATTGATGTGACCTGCGGCGTACTCTGGTTTCAGCCGCAGAGTCGCTTGAAAATGCGGTATGGCATCCTGCGGTCGGCCAGCATCGACTAGCGCCATCCCCAGGTTGTTGTGGGCCTCGACGAAATCCGGTTGCTCTTGGAGGGCTTCCTCGAAGCGTGTCATCGCCTCGGGTATGCGGCCGGCGCGCAGCAAGATGCAGCCCATGTTGTTGAGATGGGGCGCTCGTTTGTCGGGTTCAAGGCGCAGCAGATGTTCGTATTGTTCGATTGCTTCTTGCGGACGACCCGCATTAACCAGTTCCAGCCCCAAGTTCATAAGCACTAGCGGACTGTCGGGCAGGTGCGTAGCCGTGTCTTGCCAGAGTGTGACAGCGTTCTGGTAGGCCGACAGACGATGCACGTCGACAGTCATATAGCCGACCGCTAAGAGTACGCAGGCGCCGGTCGTGATCAGCAGGGGAGTGGGGCGATCGATTGTGCCGGTTTCGTCTTGCCGGCGGCGTCCGACGAGCCGCTGCAGCAACCTGTATCCAACCATGATAGCAAGGACCAAGATCGCGACGAGCGGCAGGTACATCCGCCGCTCCGCCGCGACCTCTGTGGCGATTGGCACTAGGGAGGTTGGAGCCAGGATCATCAATATTGACGCAAACAAAAAGCCCACTGCGGTCGGTCGCCAATTCAACGTGAGCGTGGCGACCACCAGCGCGGCAACCGCCCCTAGCCATGGCCATGCCGCCGAGAATGTATCGAAGTAAGCCATTTCGTAGTGGATCACTAGCGGCCACGGCCACACGGCAAGTCCGAGGTACATGAGCAACACTTTGCACTGGGTAAGCCACCAGGCGACGGCCGGCACTCCCGCGTGAAATCCAGCCGTTGCCGCCCGAGGCCCATTGACGTTGAGTGCGAGCAATACGACCCAGCCTAAGAGGAATCCAGCGTACAACGGCCATGAAGCCGCCAAGGCGCGACGGAATGAGCCAGTAAGAAACGTTCGCTCGAACAACAGAACGACTACCGGCGCCGAGACCATGACCTCTTTGCACGTCATTCCCGCGATGCAGGAAATAATTGATATCGAGAGCCACGTCCTGCGCCCCAAGGGCGTTGTTGCCGCCCAGTATCGCAGGCTGCCGTACAGCGTGGCGACGTAGAACGCGCCCATCAACAGTTCCGTTCGCTGCGTAATGTAGGTGACCGTTTCGGTCTGCAGCGGATGTACGGCCCACATGAGCGCAATCAGCAGCGCAAGGGGCTCGGCCTGCTGATCAAACGAACCGCCGAAGTAACTTAGGCGAAGAACACGGGCCAAAGTGGACCAGACCAATAATGCTACTACGGTATGTACCGCGATATTGAATAGGTGATAGCCGGCTACATTGAGGCCGCCAAAGTGATAGTTCACTGCCAGCGATAAGTTCACCAGCGGCCGACCCGAGGTGCTCGACTCGGGACCAGGATTCAGGGGGCCAGGGTGATCAGCATCGCCCACGAGAGGCCACAGATGCAAAATCGACGGGTTGTACAAAACGCTGTTGGAATCGTCGTAGATGAGCGGCGCGCTGAGACTCCTCCCATACACGAACCACACCGCGCCCCCGAGGATCGTCGTGGCAATCGCAGTAAGTACCAACTGCCGGCTCAGGACAGATCGAGGGAGGAATGCCCCGGTATGTGGCGGGCCTGACGATCGGCCCGCGGTGGGAGAACGGTGAGTCCTACGTTTTTCCATCTGCTCTTTGGAATTCGAAGTACCGAGTTCACCCGGCAGGGCCGTATTGTGTCATTCGGCCAACTCAGGCGACTTGCCATCTAGATCTAGATTATCCTGCAACGACTACCAAACCCGCATTCTTCCAATGTGTCGGCTCATTTCATTTTAGAGGGTAACGGCCAAACGCCTATTCCACGATGCCGGCGCGCGTGGTAGCTGTGCGATCCGACGGCGCTTTCATGATAACGTCCACCGCCTGCCCGCCCGAGCGAACAAGATTCGCAGGCGAATGTCTGAGGCGAAATAGTTCCGGCATTTTGACGTCGGATATTTATTGACCTCGCCAGAAGAATCCATCATAGTGGCGACCACTTTCCGCTACTTGGCGACAGTCATCTCGGGTGGTACGCGACGGCCGCCGTAGCAGAGGCGGTATCTGGCGATAGCAGCGAGCCCATCAATTTTGGCCTGGGTAGCTAATGGGACAACAGCGATTCTGACAAGCACGCTTGCACTAAGCGTACTTCCGACGAGTCAATGTCCCTCAGCATCTTAAACCAGGCATTTTCGCCCGCACTCCGTCCGGAATGACGCTCTTATGATACGGAATCTCGCGGCGTTCTTCGTATTGTTTAGTGTTACTCCACGACTACTTGCCGCCGATTTGTATCACGATCAGCTCTTTGGTGTTCAGACGACTTCGAACATCGTCTATGGTACTGGCCCGACGAACAATGGCGCCAGCACCGAGAGTCTGGAACTCGATCTGTACCAACCGACGCAAGTTACCCCCATACCCGTTCCGGCGGCCACGCCTGCTATCGTCCTCGTTCATGGCGGTGGTTTTATCGACGGTGACAAGACGGACATGGCGCCGTTGGCCGAAGAGTATGCGTCGCTGGGCTACGTTGTTGTTTCAATCAACTACCGCATGTATGCCGATCTACCCCCTCCCGGTACCTCTCCTGGTCCGGCTGACAATTTTATCGAGCCTCCGCCGCCTTTCGAGACGTTTCCTGACCTGACACTCGGCGGCAACGCTATTAACGCCGCGGTACACGACACAGAAACCGCGATGAACTGGGTGCGCGATAATGCCGCGACCTTTCACATTGATCCCTCACGCATTGGCGTGGGTGGGGTATCGGCCGGGGGGATTACCGCAGAACTTGTAGGCTACAACGACTCACCGGCCCATATTACGCCGTCGGTCGTACTCGACTTCCTGGGCAGCATGTACGGAACCGAGGGGGTGATCCACGCGGGCGCACCGCCAGCATTCATGTTTCATGGAGATGCCGATACCACGGTGCCGTTTGCCGGTGATGTGGCCGTTGCCAATCAGTTGACGGCAATGGGCGTTTACCACGAATTTTATGACGGCGTCGGCATAGGCCATGAATTGGATGACACCGTCTTCGGAATGACTTTTGGTAGCGAGACGTTACTGCAGCACAATATCGATTTCCTGGCGAATCACCTGGTGCCTGAGCCGTCTGCTTTTGTCCTGGCGGGCTTGGGATCTATCGCATTGCTGGCCCTAAGACGGCAGGTCCTGCCCAAAGTTGCCTAAAAGTTGTCGCGAACAGAGGGCCAAAGGCGCGGGCGACGTCGGGTTGCTTTGCGGCCATCGACGGGATCAATGCGCTGGACCTGTCTAAGACCCTCATAGTGATCGGATGCGTTGCCGGGTGTCACTACTGGACCTCGATGGCCACTTGCTCGATCGCCGCGTGGCCGGACTTGCGGAAGGGACGCGGCATGGGCTGGCCGTTTCCTTTTTCGTCGACGGCCCGACAGCGCAACGTGTACTTTCCTGGCGGCAGGCCCGATATCAAGGCCGCCCAGTGAATTTTGGTTAGCCGCATCGGCCAGGTACGCGGTTGAGAACTGCCGGTATCAAAGCCGTGGGTGTGAGCCGGAATTTTGTCTTCGGGCAAGTCGCCTCCCCAGTTGCTTGGCGCCGGCAGGATTTCCGCATCTTGCCAACGCGCGGTCGCAAAATAGGGGTCGCCGGCCGGCGGTTCCTCCGAGTCGGGCAGAATGCAAACTTGCACCTTCGACAGTCCGCCGATCCCCACCTGGGCATACCCGGTCAGAGGGATCGGTTGTCCCGCCAGGATCTTGCCGGGTACGGAAATCGTCGCGGCGAAGCTCTTCAGCGGGCTGTCGATATCGTTGTTCTCTTTCGCATAGGTGTCATTTGCGCCGGCCAGATTGGTCAGCAGTACGTGCGAAAGCCATTTGACGCATTTAAAACCGTAGGCTTCCGGCACGATGATCCGCACCGGGCCGCCGCGTACACTGTTCAGCCATTGCCCGTTGAGCTTGTAGCAGAGGATCACCGGGGGCAGGTCGAACGGATCTTCCAGTACGCGGCCGATCGGCAGCGAGCTGCGAAACATCTGCTGTGGATCGTCGTTATGGTAGCCGTAGTAGAAGACGCGACGCAGCGCATCGTTGGGCCTGGTCAACCATACTAACTCGCGCAGCGGAACTCCCTCCCAGATGCCCATGCCCAACGGGCAGCCCATGTTCAGGCAAGTCATGATCTTGGGGAATCGTACGGCGTGGTTTTCCGCAAGCTTCATGAGGCCTGCGAAATCCAGTGCCGTTCCTTCGGCCTTGGCCATCGGCATTCGCAACACCACCGGATTCTCTGGATCCGAGATCACCTCTAGCCGCCAGGTGTCGCGAGTCAGCCCTGCCTCGCGCTTTTGATCCTCAGCGAGCGAGTGTGGCAGCGGTTTGCCGCGTGACACGTCTTGAAAGTCGTCGGGCGATGTAAGGTAGCTGCCAAGCTTGGCCAGTGCGTCTGCCATTTCCGGAGCCGCCAGCACAGACCCGGTACTTGGTTCACCTCCGGCCAGGCTTGGCCAGAGCGCCAGCGTAGCCGCGCTACCGATCCCCAACTTTGCAAAATGTCTCCGCGAAATTGCGATGTGCTGGCCGAGGAATTGTCCAAGCTCAGACATCGGCTTCTCCCGCGTAATGCGCGTTTGCCGCTACTTGATGCACAAGTGCATCACGATCATTTCCGAGGTATTGCCAAGGGACCATCTTCTAATGCCGACAGAAAACCAGACCAACGCAAATCGGCACGAGGGGGGACGTTTTCCCAGTATAAACGACCGCGCCCGACGGAAACTAGGAAATCTACGCACCGCATTTCGACTCGATATAGCGACGATGGGCTTCGAGGTAGCACTCACGTACCAACCCGCTCATTTCGGCCGAATTCGGAAACCGGTCCGAGAAACCTGGCACCGCGGGGTCGATCGTAAAGCGGGCCGTTTCGACCAGGTGCAACAACAAATCGCGCGGGTCCTCGTCCCCCACGGCAAAGCGGATGGTTGTCGCCGTAATGCCGGCGCTGCGCAGTGCCTCGTCCGAAAGTTCCGAGTGCGTCGTCAAGGCAGGGCAGCTGATGATGGTGTTCGACTGACCCAGGCTGATCATATGGCCAAAAGTCGGCGATAGGTTGTCGAAGAAGCGTTGGAAGGACTCGGTCGGGATATCCGCACCGTCGAAATCGATCGTGAAAAGCGGAGCGGGCAACCCCAGAGACAGCAGCTTTTCACGAAGTGGTGCGTTTTCGTCGCTGGCCAGCACATGCGAGTGGACATTCACAGATGGATGGGCCGCGAGGAACCGGGCCAGGATGCTGGTATTGATGCACTTGGCCAGCATGCGGTTTTCGAGCGTGCGAATGCCTTGCATCACCTCGAAGGCGGCATCGGCGTTCAAGAAAGCTCCCTTGACGTAGTAGACATTCCAGAACAGCGTATCGCGCCAGGAAACGCCGCCGACGGTTTCCCCCTTGGGGATGAACATATCCTCGTTGCGGCCAATGACGACACCAGCTACCACGGTGCCGGAACCGGATAGATCTTTGGTATAGCTGTGGATGACGAAGTCAGGGCGCTCGGCCAAATCGTCGCGTTGCAGAGGGCGGCAGAGGAACGGCGTGCCGATGGTAGCATCGAGCATCACCCGCAATCCCTGTTCGTGCGCGGCACGGCAAATTGCGGGCACATCCAGTACGTAGCCATGCGGATTGCAGGGAGATTCCAGATAAACGTAGGCTCGGCGCCCTGCGTTCAAGCGGTCGGCGTGTGTGACGCGGACGCGGTCCCAGCAGGCCAGCAGATCTTCCGCTTCGCTACCATCGAAGGTCTCAACAGCGATGCCTAAATTGCCGGGCTTAGCGTACCAATCGTGGATCAACTGGTGCGCGCCTCCGTAGATATTGCGGCTCGTAATCAGCACGTCGCCCGCTCCTAGCAAGTGCCCTAGTACGGCGTCGATGGCGGCCATGCCGCTATTGAAGTTCCAGGCGAAATACTCGTCGGCGAAGGGGCCTGCCTCGAGGTCGACGATATAGTTTGCCAGCGATACCGACGTCGGGTTCAGCAGCCGGGAATAAATCTCGAGCAGCAGCTCCTTTCCCTGAAAAGCGTCGGCGATCCACTCCGCGCAGGCATAGATGTAGGTCGCCGTACGCGTGATGACCGGGTTAGCGGCAAAGATGGCGGTGACATTGTCGAATACGGCGTACGGCCCCTTGGCATACTGCGTGGTCTGGCTATATCCAAGGCTCTGGTAGCTGCTCCGCGAAGGGGCCTGCAGCATGTCGAGCAGCTTGGCGAATTGAAATGACAGGAACTTTTTGGCGTTGAAATGCGCGATCCGGTCCGATCGGTCTAATTCTCCGATCGAAGTCAGAGTGATCTGCCACAGCCGGTCGATGTCACCGTGATTTTCATACAACCGCCCGGCAATACGTGCCAGCGTCTGGCCGAACTCGCTGGCCGGGTCGATGCCGAAATGCGCCAGTTGTTCGGCGACTAATGCCGGCACGTCCGCAGCCGTGCTCGAGTTGCGCCGCGGTGACAGCCGCCGCGAGGCGGGGCCTGTCGGCGAAGATTCGCGATCTGTCACGGTGAGGGCTCCTTGGTACGGGGGGCTGTGCGAGCTGCCATTCAGCGACTACGTGGCCCCAAGTCGTAAGATCCGTCGTAATCTGCGTGAATTCTATCCAATGGGCGGGGCTCCGGCTGCGGACCGCGGGCTTGCGCCTGACGTATATTTTTGTGTCAGACCGGCGATGGTCTGCCGGCGCCAAGTTAAACGATCCTGTCGAGATAGGCGAACCCATGGAACTGGTCAAGGTTTTTCATGCCTCGATCCTGCTGCTGATACTGCCGGTTGCCGTGCTTGCGCAACAACCTTCGTCGGTGACTGCCGACGCTCTCAAGGTGGCACTTGGCGAAACACAGAAGATCGTGACCAAGACGATCGAGCAAACCGGCGTTCCTGGGATTGCCATCGCGGTGGTCCATAAGGACGACGTGGTTTTTCAGCAGGGGTTCGGCGTTCGCGAGATTGGTAAGCCCGAGTTGATCGACGCCGACACGGTCTGCCAGTTGGCCTCGGTATCGAAATCGATCACTTCGACCGTCCTGGCGGCGCTTGTCGGCGAAGGGATCATCGGCTGGGACGATCGGGTGATCGATCACGATCCTGGGTTTTGCCTCTATGACGCGGCCAGCACTCGTGAGCTGCGGTTGCGCGACCTGCTCTGCCACCGCAGCAGTCTGCCGGACCACGGCGGCGACTTGCTCGAGGACATGGGCTACGACCGTGGCGAGATTCTGCATCGGCTGCGTTACCTGCGGCCCGACAGCAGCTTTCGTGCGCATTACGCGTACACCAATTATGGATATACCGAAGCGGCCGTGGCCGCGGCCCTGGCGGCGGGCAAACGTTGGGAGGATCTAGCGGCCGAAAAACTCTATCGCCCTCTGGGAATGAACACTACCAGCTCGCGTTACGAAGATTTTGCCAAGGCCGCGAACCGAGCCCGCTTGCACGTGCGGATCGACGACAAGTGGGTCGCCAAGTACGAACGTCAACCAGACGCGCAAACGCCGGCAGGCGGCGTCAGCTCGACGTTGCGCGATCTAACCTGCTGGATGCGGCTGCTGCTGGCCGACGGCAAGTTCGATGATCGGCAAGTCATCCCGGCAGCCCCACTCAACGAGACGCACAGTCCGCAAATCGTTACCGGCTTCGATTCGCAGGCCGGACGCCTCGTTAGTTATGGCCTGGGTTGGATTGTCAGCGTCGAACGGGGAGGCAAGGTCTTTTGGAAACACTCAGGAGGCTTCGACCTGGGAATGCGCACCGAAGTTGCGTTCCTTCCGGCCGAGCAGATCGGCATCGCCGTGCTCTCGAACGCCGGACCAACGGGCGTGCCCGAGGGGATCACGGAAAGCTTCTTCGACTTGTTGCTGGATGGAAAGCTGTCGCGCGATTGGGTCGAGTTCGCCAACCGCATGTTTGCCGAAGAGGTGCGGCGAGAACGCGGCAAGGAGACCGACTACAGTCATCCGCCTGCGCAAACGACGCAGCATCTTGGCCTGGCAACTTACACGGGCACGTTCGACAACTCCTTTTTCGGCCCGATTGAAATTACTGACGAACAAGGGAATCTGCTGCTCACGTTGGGGCCAAAAAAGATGCCCTTCCCGCTACGACATTGGGATCGCGACGTGTTCATCTATCAGCCGACGGGCGAAATGGCAGGCGGCGTTAGCGGCCTCCTATTCACGATCGGCCCTGACCAGAAATCAACCCGCGTACTCATCGAAAATCTCAACGTGCATGGGCAAGGTACATTCGAGCGCGCGTCACCCGGCAAGTGAAGCGAAATCGCTCGCTAGAGATTTTGCGAAAAAAGCATCCGTCCGGCACCCGGCCAAATCGAGGGTTGATTTCGGACGCCTCGTATTTATTCAATTATTGGAATTATTCACCGCGCAAATAATTGACCGCGTTGACGTTGACTTTGGCTCATTTCCCGGGAAAACAGCGAATCCGCACAGAATTCTGTCCGGGTGGGGTGTTTAGGGGATGCAGCCTCATACGCGAATTCTATCGCGGGGGCACAGGGCTCGCAGGCCGTAAAACCGACCGCCGCGAGCGCGCTTTGTCGCTAGCACCACACCCTGCAACACGCGCGGGAGTTTATTGTATTGCGCCCGATTCTGCCGAGTATGAGATCGGATTCGGCGGTGGCCGCGAATGAGCTGGTCGCATTCTTCTCTGCGTAACCTGCGACATCTGCGGATCAACTCGCTTGATGGAAAAACTCACAACGCGATCCGCGCGACGTTTACTCTTCCGAATGTCGCCTCATTCGGACGGCTGTTGTCGTCTAGAATTATTTGGAAAGATGATGATCCGCAGGGCACGCAGATCAGGCGAACACCTCCTGCACGACGCTGGTCTGAATCGCGGCGTGAAACCAAGTGCAGGCCAACGTCGGCAGGAGTATTGTCGCTCGTCACGTTCCCGGCTGCGGGGCGGGTGCCGGATTGCTGTTATTTGCCGAACGCGGGGCGGGCTGGTTGGGATTCGTCGGTGCAGGCGGCACTTCCTGATCGTTTTGTGGCGCCATACCGTCATTTCCGTTCTGCGACTGGCAGCAACTGTTGCCGTTGTATCCGGATGTGCCGCAGGCCGAGGACGCACAATGACGAGCGGAACGGCAACGGCGGCGGCCGCAGCGGGCTTCGGAAACGTCTGCCACGGCCAATGTGATCACAATGGCGAACACGAACATGCTGAGTCGACCCATCATTTACTCCTTAAAATGAGATGCAAAACGGCGCGGCGGATCACGCGTCGAAGCTGAGCCCGCGCGCCAATAGTGTGAGATTGGGGGCGAAGCACTTTGCATACCATTGCCAGGGCGAATCGAGATGCCACTTGGCCCGACGGCCCGCAGACGCGGGACCTAAGGGCCGGCGCCGCGAATGACTTAGCCCCACGGCTGGCTGCGTCGCGGGCGACGTGAATTATTGCGTCGCATGCCGCTGCCGTAATTCGGGGTTGGGTGACTACCGGCCAGTATGAGCGTTTTGCGCGCGAGCGTTTTTCTATTGCGCGCTTTCGTACTGACGAGCCTCGTAGAACGCTATCAACCACCCTGAACCGTAACAAGCGCGCGTGAAACGTAAAGAGTACGTAAGGTGGCAGGTTGCGGCGTAGCTATTTGCCGCGCGGTTGGCAATCTGCGTCGACGAAGCGCAGCAGGGCGTGCTTCCAGTCGCCGGCGTAGTCGATGTTGATTCGCTTTGTGGCGGTGTAGCGGGGCTGATGCGCGGGATCGTCGGTGAAGAACAGTTCGTTCCCCGTCAGGTCCAATCCGTTATGGTCGCGCGTGATACGGAACGCTCGGGCGAGTCGTCCTGGCCCGCGGAGGTCGACCTGCCACTGGTCGAGCGGTTTTGCGCCGCGGATCAGTACGGCGTGCGCCTCGCCCTGTGTGCCGGTCACGACGTTCAGCATGTCGTACATGCCATAAATGAGATAGACGTAGGCATGCCCTGGGCGGCCGAACATGATTTCGGTGCGCTTGGTGCGTCCCTTCGAGGCGTGCGAGGCCAGGTCCTGTGGGCCGAGATAGGCTTCGGTCTCGGTAATCCTGGCCCGCAAAAGCTCACCGTCCACGCGCCGCACCAGGATTTTGCCAATCAACTGCTGGGCGACGTCGCGTGCCGATTGCGCGTAAAACGCGCGGCGCAGTTTCTTCTGCGACGGACGAGATCGTACTCCGTTTGCCTTTTTCGGCATTCTCTCTCGTCCTCGTCGTGCTGGCTGATAAGGCGTCCGCGATCCCTATAATAATTGAAAGCCGCAATGCATCGTAGACTCGCCGTCGGCTGGCCGGCTCGTAGAATGGTAGGGGCGGACGTGCGTGGCGAACTTCACGTCATCGGATGGCTCGTCCATTTGACGTGCGGAATCGCGCAGCCGCAACGCATTGGATGCCTCGGGCGTGCGTGCGACGCCGACGCCGCGTTTCGCCAACCGCGTTGTGCCCGCCGTATTGTGCTTACTGCATTCCTAGGGCGCGACGCGCGATCAAGAATGCTCAGTTCAACGCCAACGATCTTTCCTTCGGGGGGAGGGTGATTATGCCGTCGCGCGGCCCACATAGCACATCGGCAACCCTGGAGCCGCTTTGGCAAGAAATCAGCGAGTTTTTGGAATGCCAGAAGGAACAGATCTTTGGGCAGATCAGAGGCTACCCGTCGCCCATCACGGGCTGCGACCAGCAATTCAATTTTCTGCTTGAGGAGCAAGCCCGCATCTCGCAGGAGATGAGTCGCATGCGCACCGCCATGCAGGAATGCTTATCGGGCGGCAAGGCACACGCAATCCTGGCAGAGTTTTTGCGTACTTCTACGTGCCTCGACGAAGAGACCGCCGGAAGATTTCGCTCTCGGTTGGCCGATACGTCAGAAAACGCATGACCCGTGTGCCCTCGGCTGCAAGCTCTTTGGCCGGTCGTTCAGCCGTACGCTATGCCAATCGCTTGAGGCGCGACACGCGTCCGGTGGCAACCCATTCGGCTACGAAGATGCTGCCGTCCTTGCCGAAGCAGGCATCGTGGGGATGAACGAACTTGCCGTCTTGCCAGGCTGCACGGTCGCCGCGGATCTTCATGCCGTCTTTGGCCGTGATTCGCGCCGCATCGTCTCCCAGGCGCGCGACGACTTCGTTCTTCTCGTTCAGCAGCGTGATCCGGGCATGTAGCTCGGGAATGACGAGCAAGTTTTGCCACGTCTCGGCATTGGCGGGCAGGCCGTACCCGGTGAGCGTCTGCAGATACTTACCGTCCATCGAGAAGTATTGCAGGGTGTTATTCGCCCGATCGCACACGACGATCGAAGGCTCGCGCCCGGCGCGGCGATCGACCCACAGACCGTGCGGCGTGTTGAACTTGCCTTCGCCGGTGCCGGGGCCACCGAAGCAGGATTGCCACTTGGCGTCTTTATCGTAGCGATGGATATAGAAGGCGCCGTATCCGTCGGCCAACAAGAATCCGCCGTCGTCGAGAAAGGCGAAATTGGTCGGCAGGAACCGGTCGCGCCCCCATTGGGCCGTGGGCTTGGTGTCTTCTTCGGCCGCGTACACGCCCGACTGCATCGGTGCGTACTGCTGCCAGACGGTCTCGCCCTTCAGATCGAGCTTGGCGAAGGTCTTCAGGTGCTGATACGCGCAGACGTAGAGGAATTCTTGCCCGCCATCGTTGCGAATCTCGATGCCGTGGCCGCCCCCTTGAAATTGCTTGCCGAACGAGCGGATGTATTTGCCGTCGGGATCGAACACGAAGATCGCGGGATGATCCGTGAGCTCGCGCTTCCCTTCGTGAATCACGTACAAGCAGCCCGAGCTGTCGACGGCCACGTTATGCGTCGTTTGCCAGGTGAATTGTTCGGGCAGTTGCGGCCAATCGTGCTGCACCTCGTAACGATGTTCCCCTTCGCCAACGATCAGGGGGCTATCGGTCTTCTTGGCCGTGAGCACGGTGGGTGCCAAGGCCACGCCGGCCGAGGCCGCCGCGGTTGTGGCAAGAAACTGTCGACGCGAAACCGTCCGGCGCGAGTGATGCGACATAAGGCTACCTATGGGGGCGATGCGTTTTCAGGGTGTGAATGAATGCGTGCCCTTCCTGCGACCTCGGCCTAATGCCGAGCCACTGCCGTTCGCGGCCCGCACGTGGTAATTGCCTTGCGTCACGGGCCGACAGGGGAGGGACACTTGAGAGAATACACAGAGCCAGACCGTGGCGAAAGCTTTGCCGTCGACAAGATGCCATCGTTTGGCCGTCCGTCAGGCGAACCGGCTTCAGTAGGTTCTGTCTGCCTCATCTGCGAATTCTGCCGTTGGCATCCCTCTGCCGGCGAGCAGCTTGATGCCGCGAGAGAGTGATGCACACATCAAAAACGCCAGATTCGCCATCAGTATGAGGACCAAGATGCGCCGTGGAATCTGATTGCCAAACCAATGCAGTGCGAGAAGCACCGTCAACAAAAGCACGTGATAAAAACCGCGCGGAATCCTCATGCCCCAGATTATACCCGGCCGAAACGCGTCACTGGATAAAGTCATTGCCGCCGCGCAAATAAAATCGCTGCTTGGCATGACTAAATGTACAATCAACGTCTATGTCCGCAGCGCTGGAAGCAGGCTTCGCAGAAACGTGCCGCATGGGAGATTGTCGCCGACGAAGAACTTCGCGTTGAAGGCCCGCAAGTAGCACAACCGCTGGTTTCGCGCACGTTTTCTCCATGACACGGAACGTTGGTGACTGGATGGTTGCAGGAATCAAAATCATTGCAGGAATTCCAGGAACCGGCCCGACGACTGCATGGAGTGACTCGGTCGAACTCCGTTGAAAAAGCTGGCACAGTCGATAATTGCTATGTCAGAAACAATGAATGCAAGTAGTGCAAAGGCAGACGGATCGCATCGCCCACTTCAATGGTCGGTGCGCCAGATGTTGGTGCATGTCGCATTGATATGCGTCTACCTGGCGGTGATTCGTTTCAGCCCGTACGTTGGCGGGCCATTGGTCACGCCGCTTTTGGCTTTGCTCTGGGCTACTTTGATTGTCGAGCGTCTTTCGAGCCGGAGAGCTGCCGTTGTCATCAGTATCGTCGTGGCTGTTTTTTCAAGCGCTCTGTATTGCGGTTTACTCAGCTTGCTACAAAGCACTGAGCACACCCCGCCCGGAACGTTTTGGATGTCCGGTGGCGGACTTGAGCAGCTGTTAGCCGACGCTGCCACAGGTGCGACGAGCGGCCTGGTCATCGGCGGCTTGGTCGCATGTCTTGTGTATAAATGGCGGCTTGGGAATGAGCTAATCGCCCTGAATCGAGCGAAGCGATGACGCCGACGTTGCCGGACGACAGGACCGCGGAGCAGCTTCTGTCGTCTTGCTTGATTTGATAAGAGTGCCGTCCGCAGATTACGCAGAGACGATCGAGAGGAGACGGCTTGGCGAGTGATTGGATGCGCCGATGGGCGTGGCTGCTGCCGCTGTGTTCGCGTGATACACGATCGCGCGCAAGCGTCGCGGCATCGAAGGCGTGGTTGGCGTGTATGGACGCCCGCGTCTAATTACCGGTCCATCACGATCCAGCGGGGCGTGACTTCGTCCTCGCCGGGTGTCGCTTGGGACGTGGGCGAATTGCCATTTCCGTTGGCCTCGGGCAGAAGCTCGGGCTGCACGTTGTGGCCGGCCCGCGCCAAGCGGGCGAAGATGCCCAAGGCGCTCGTTTCCAACGATTCGGAACGGGTCACTCCGTCGAGCGCGTTCACACCACCATCGATCAATGCCCAGGGTACGGCTGTCGTGGCGAAGGCGGCTGTCGACGCGCCGTTGGGGACATCGGTCGCCGGTAGCGCGTTGGCCCCCAATACTTGCACCGAGGCTTGCGGGGCAGTGCTGAGCAATCCCCAGCCGGTCGATGTGGAGGTGTATCCCGACGTAACCGTGAACGGCAGGGTCGTGGTGGTGCCGCCGGTGGGCAACTGCAACTGCAGCATATCCTGCCCAGCGGTGGAATTAGTAAATGTGTAGGTACCAATTCCCGTGGCGGCGTTGGTCGTGGCCGTAAACGTCCCTGATTGCGCACCGAAAAATTTGATGGTCACCGTGGTGGCGCTTAAAGCGACTTGCTGCTGTTCGTTGAGTATTTCGAACTGCACAGAGTTGCTGGCGTTCACCGCACCGTTGGTCGGCTGGGTGAGAATCTTGATGTATTTAGCCAGATTGGTCGACGGGTCGGGCGTGGGCGTGGGACTGCCGGTCCAATCTCCGATGTTGATGGTCACTGAATTGAAATTGGAATTGACATTGGTTGACTGCCCCCCTTGGTCGTCATAAGGGAAGCCGTAGGCCAGACTGTTGATGCTGATACCGGACGTCGGATTGTTACTCCAATTCTGGTGCAGGGCGGCCGAATACCAGTTCGATAAAGAACCCGGCGCGTAATACGTGAAGGGGACCTGCATGGGGTTGACGTAGGCCGCGCCGTGATCGGTGATGCTCGTTACGGTTCCGCCCGTGTTGATCACGCGGGTGATCAATTCGTAGCCGCTTCCCTGTGTGGTGCTGCGGAAGACGTTGTAGGCGTAAGCCGTACTTTGCGGCATGGCCAGTGTGATGCTTAGGTCGTCTGTCGCCAGGTCCGATGTTTTGGCCTTGCGCTCGATGCTGGCGGTCGATTGGGTGCCGTCCTCGTTGACGGCCGAGATGACGTAATAGTATGTCGTGTCGGTGGCCAGGTGGCCGCCCGTAGTGGCCGTGGCCGATTGCAGCAACGGTTCGTCGGCCCAATTATTGGGGGTGATGGCGAAATTGTTGGCGATGCCACGATTGAAAGCCGAATCGATCGAGTTTTCGAGGTCCGACAAGATCGATTCTTGTGCAAGAGTCAGGCCTGGTTGCGCGGTGACTCCCGGAATTCCTCCCCCGGTGTTGAACACCCCATCGGCGGCGAAGATCATCTCGCCCGGCGATTGATCAGGATGCGGCATCCACGTGGGAGCAGGGGGGAGTGCGGCATTGCCGGTGTTGGTGGAAAAGTATGGTTCGTAGATCAGGTACTGTCCGCCCAAGCCCGGGGCCGTCAGCACTAGCACGGTGTCCCAAGTACTCGTGGTGGAATCCCAGTAACTTTGCGTATTGCCGGTGAAGTTGTAGCTGTCGCGGGTCAGGGTGAAAGTGTGACCGGACGTGGCTGTCGGCGGCCCCGCGGTGTAGTACTGGAAAAAATCATCGATCTCGGTCGTGAAATACGAGCTCAAGGGATTGAACGTGTAGCTGGACGTTGGGGGCGCCTGCGCAGACGTGGCATTGCCAGGATCGCTAAACGTTGTTGATGCCGAGTTGCCGACAAATCGCGCTGTGGAAACGTTATCCGTCGTGCTGCGGTAGATGTTGTAACCGGTTGCCTCGGGGAACGGGGCCCAGGTGAGTTGCACCGTGGCTTGCGAGTAGTTCTGTCCGTTGACGGACAGTTGGTAGGGGGTGGCCACGGTGACGTTGCTGGCCGTCGTCTCACGACCCGCGCCGTTCGTGGCCGTGATCCAGTAGTAATAGGTTGTGCTCGTACTCAAGGTGCCGCCGCTGGAATACGACGGCGAGCCAGCCACGGGGTAATCGGGGTTCGGAAACAAGTCTGACGGAGAAATGATGCGATATCCGTTCCCTGCAGTGATCGTCTGGTCGAACAGCGATTGTTCCGCGGCGGTGAGCGTACTGATGTATTGGCTGTATTGGCTGAATGTGTCACCGCGGTTCAGGGCGATGCCGACGCCGTCGTTGGCGGGATTGGCGGCCACAGGGTCGGTGGCAATCCATATTGGGAAACCGGTCTGATCGACTTCGGACAAATCGACGTCCAGATTTCCTCCGGCGTAGGCGTACTCGACCAGGCCGAAATAATTGTAGGGATTCGTATTTGCCGTGGGGGTCGCGATTCCGGTGGCATTGTAGGTCACGTTCGGAGGACTGCCGACGCCAATGACGATCTGTCCCCCCTTGATGTCGACGTTGGGAATAGCTATCGACGGTGAAGTGCCTGAGAGCGAAAAGACAAGATTGGTCGAGCTCGTGGCTGCCGCGTAATCGTTGATTGCCTGATTGAAGTAAACCACGGTGCCCGGCGCGAGCGATACGCCGGCGTTGTTGATGTAGTTCGTGGTGCCCGAGAGTGTGCCGGACACTTCGGCATAGATGCCCAGGTTGACCACATCTTGCGGAATGCTGAAAGTGATCGGAGTGGTGCTGCCGGTCATGAGCAGGCGCTCTTCCAGCGTTTCGAGCGTCGGCGGCTGGACGCCCGCTCGCTTGCGGCGCGCGGCGGCGCCTTGGCTCAGCTGGCGGCCGATGGTGCGGAGGGGATTGCCCCCGCGGAAGAAGCCCTGGTTACTCATTGCGCTGGCGCTCCCCGACACGTGCTGACGAAAGGTCCGCCCCGGCTTGTGCCGAATCGCTGCGACCTCCACTTGCGCGCTTCGTTCGTTACAAAGTTAGCACGCTACCGTCGCGCCGTCGGACCGGGCGGGGCAATGTCGCTGCAACCGTCGGAACTGGTACGATCCTCCCCGCGCGCTTGGCGATTCGAGGAGGAGGCGTGACTGAAAGCCCGAGCGCAACACGGGGCATTGGCCTCCCTGGCGCCGCGCAGCCTGTTGCCGTAATACACGGCGTCTCGCTTGACGCTATCGGGCACGCTATGAAGTTCGGTTAACTGGAAAGTAATCTTCCTGCGCCGCGGCTTGCCTGCGATGTTGATCCTCGCACGTCGGCGCGCCGCGGTCATGGCGAAGTTGACCGGTTTGGGTCAAGATAGAAGCGGCGCAGCGTAACGCGCGCCGCTCCTCGTCCGGCCAGGGCCGCCCGCGAACCATGTCGTCGAACCAGAGAGAAGCATACCGTGGTCGAACCTAACGAGCCACGCACACCGTCGCGCGATCATGATCGCACCGCGGCGCCCAGCGCCGAGGTAACGCGGCGCGACCTGCTGAAGATTGGCGCGCTGGGCACGCTCGGCGGGTGGGAACTGTTGACCGCGGCACGGCAGGCGGGCGCCGCCGCTGCGGCCGAGCCGGGTTTGGCGCCGGTGCCGCTTCAGTTCGATGAGCCTGGCGATCGGCCGGCCGGATCGACCTCTTGGCCTGTCACGGTCGGCGTGCCGTTTGCCAACGGCGCACTAACGAGCATCGATGGCTTGTCGATCTCGACGGGGGACGCCGCTACGCCCAGCCAGTTTACGCGGGCACTCGATTGGCGCACCGGGACCAAGAGCATCTCCTGGGTTCACTGCGATTTCCAGACCACGCTGGGGGGCCACGCCCGGCCGGCCGCGACGTTGCACGCTGCTCAGGTTGATCCGGCTAAGGGCAACCCGGCCCCCACTCCGGCTGTGACGGTAACCGACAGTGGAACACACTTTAAGGTCGACACCGGCGCGATTTCGTTTACCTGCAGCAAGACCAGCTTCAACCTGTTCGACTCGTTCGCCGTGGCGGACAAAGCCCTGCTGCGCTCTAGTTCGCTGTATTGGAAGGACGTGCAGGGAAATCTTTACGAGGGCAAGCATGTCGTAGACGGCGTGACGGTGGAAAAGTCGGGCCCGTTGCGCGCCGTGCTGCGCTACGACGGTTGGTATCGCACCGCGCATGGCACGCCCAAGCTGCGCTATTCGGTGTGGCTGCACGCGTTCGCCGGCTTGCCGTTTGTCCGCATCTATAACAAGTTGATCTGGACCGAGAATCTGACGTTGTACGTGTCGATCGACCCGACCATGAGCGAGCTAGCCACCAAAAGCCTGTTCGCCGATCGCGCCGGCACGGCCGGGTATGTCTCGCACGGCTGGTCGACGGGCGACCAGGTCAAGTGGGCGTATTCGCATAGCGACGTCAACGCGAAAGGGGCCATCCAGTTCTACGACAATACATCCAAGGCCGGCGCGGCCGTGGTCGTGCTGCCCAAAGTGGAAGGACCACCGCTCGATCGCGAGGCAACATACTACGTACACGTTAAAAGCGACACCAGCCTGACGCTGCACCGCAGCGAGGCCGACGCCAAGAGCGGCGCCGCCGCGATCAAGTTTCTGGACCAAGGCGTCTACGCCCATGATGGTGTCACGTATGGTGGGCGGCATTACTTGCAAGCGCAGCAGCCGGTGCTGGCCGATTGGGGCATGAAGTTCGATCTTGCGGCGCCGGCAACGCATACCGCGATCGATGTCGCTGGCGCCGTCAGCCCGGCGGCCTACGACCTGAAATCCGTGCAGAGCGTGACCGCCTGGCAAGCCGCTCACGGTAATACCTCGCTGACGCCGGGGCACGGTAACGCGACGAAGGAACACAATCTGGCGGGCTGGGCCGAAGCGCAATTCGCCAACGGCGCGGGACTGGCAGTGGCGGTGAAAGGACTTGCCCAGCAAGTTCCCAAGGCGCTGCACATCGACGAGACTTCGCTCACGATCAAGCTGTGGGGCGGGCTGCCGATGTCGCTGGCCGAAGAAGACCGCGTGTTGCCGAGTTTCAAGGAGCATGGTTACCCCAAAGAGTGGCTGGCGTTTTCCGGCGAAGCCAATCCGGTCGGCATCTCGAAAACGCACGAGATCTGGTTATGGCCCACGCAGAGCGTGGCGCAGAATCGCTTGATCAATGACCTGGTCCAGCGGCCGGTCGCCTGCTGCCCAGCGCCGGAACATGCCTGTGCGACGGATTACGTCCTGGGTATTCGCGCCCGCAGCCAGAGCCCCGCTTCGTACGACTTTGTCGAGGCGGCGCTCGAGCACATGCTGCATTACCTGACCGCGCGCGACAACGCGCACGCGGATTTCGACGAATGGAACTTCGGCGACCTGCGCCTATTTCGCGATGGCGCCGTGCGCACCTGGGACAACGGCGGTTACAACTGCTGCGACTTGTTCTGGTGGCAGTGGTATCGGACGGGCCGACGGCACTTTCTGGAGGAGGGAATCCATAACGCGCGGCACATGATGGACGTCGATACGATTGCCCATTCGCAAAAGGTCAGTGGAGGCAATAACACGTACGTGCGGATCGCGGGGCGCACGCATCATTACGCTACCCTGCAATGGGGCTGGCCTACGCCGTATGGCGATTTGTATGCCGACCATCCCTCGTATTTGTTGCTCTGCTGGTTGATGACCGGTTACGAGGTGGCCCGCGTCGTACTCGACACGAAATGTACCGAGCGGCGCGATGCCAATTACGGCGACCCGGGCAATCTGAGCGGTTACGTAGCAGCCAGAACGAGCCGAGAACAGTACGGCGCCGCGCAACCTAAGTTCGTCTATTACGAATTCACGGGGGACGAGCGTTTTTACCAGGCCGGCCGCAATTGGTTGGAGCTGGCCATGAATGCGCAAGCCACAAGTGGCGAAACCAACGGCAACGGCACGCGACTGTTCCCCAATAACAACTTCTGGGGTTTCTTCTACGAAGCGTTCTTGTACGCCCACCGGCACAGCGGCGAGTCTGCTTTATTGACCGCGGTCGCGCAAACGGTGGACGACTTCGCCGTCTCGCAGACCAGCAATTACGATGCCCCGAATTTCCGCTGCAGCTGGCCTGCTCCTAGCCGGTTTGGGCGGGCGCGGAGCAGCCTGGTGGCCCATGTCGCAGCGTACAAGAAATCCGCCGACAAACGGTATTTGCAGTATCCGGTCGATCGCGTGTTGCGGCAGTGCCGCACGGTACAGTCGGCGGGGTTGCTGCCGGGTTACGACGTGATCGAAGGAATTCTGGCCCCCGCCTTCGTACGCGATGCACTGATGCTGCTGGGCACGATGGCCGACGCGGGATTTCCCACGATCGATTGGCCGGGCAACATGCCGCTGGTGGCTTCGCGACCGATCGACGGGCCGACCTGGGTTTCGCAGCTCACCGTGTGGGCCCAAAAGAAAGCGGCCACCGCCGGCAAGGTGCGGTTGATCTTCAAGGACGCCAATCTCACGCCCGTCGAGGTACCCGGCCGAGTGCAGGCCGTGATCCTGGACCCAAGCGGCGCTTCGAACACAATCTTGCTGAGCAAGGATATCAGCTACCCGGCACAAGTCGCGGGGACGATCATGACGATCACTACTCGCACCAACCTGGGCAGCGGCCAACCGGTGCGCATCACGACGACGGGCAAGCTTCCGGTGGCGCTCGTGGCCGACACAACCTACTACGCGCATGTGCTGAAAACCGGGACAGCCACGTCACTGACAATACATCGCAGTCACGCCGAGGGCGCGGCGGGCGCCAAACCACTTAGCCTGGAGGGGGGCAAGGGGCCGTTGATGCTCGTCGCCTGCGATACCCTGAGCGAGGCTTCGTTGACACTTTCCCCGCGTAGCGCGGCCGGTGCCTATCGGATTCATATTCAGGGAGAGAGCCAGATATTTCGCACGTACGCCTCCAGCGACACGCCCGGACTGGTGGTCGAATTGCCAGGCTTGGGCGACTTGCCGCTGGATGCGACATTTGGCCCCGCCGAATTCCACTTTCGCATGCGACCGGGGCACAAGACGTTGACTTTGACCACGACCAAAGAGCGTAGCCACCTGGTGCAGCCGGTGGCCGTATTGGATCTGGATCGCCACAAGCTGGGTAGCTTCGATTACGACATCGGCCACACGACGACCGTCGACATTCCGATTCCTGATTCGCAGGCGGGCAAAATACTGAAGCTGGCCAAGGGCTTGGAAGAGTATTCTCCCCGCTCACCATTGACTTTGCCCACGTTACGGCTGGGAGGCACCGAGCGATATATCTCGATGTCGCCGTCACAGTGGTTTAGTCCGTTGGCGGCGCTCGACAAATCGGTCGTGGCGTTCTGGCCGATGCAGGAGCCCGAAGGGACGCGCCATGATGCAACGGGGCACAAACGCGACCTGACCGAGAATCACGGTCCGATTGAATCCGATCCGCACAGCCCGCTCGGCAGCGCCGTGCAATTCGCTCCCACTGGCAACGGATTTCTCAGTAGTCCGGATGCTGCGTTCCGTGCCCGGGGCAGCTTTTCCGTGTGGGGCTGGGTGCGGCTCGATGAATTCGAGACGTCGCGATATTTGTTCGTCAAAGGAGGGGACGTTCACAACAACCCCAATAGTTGCGAATGGGCAATCTACGCGCTGCCGAAGCCTTCGGGACGAATCTACTTTCAAGCCCGCGTCGGCAAGAAGTATGCCTTTACGCCCGGCATCTCGCTTGCGGCCGACGGCCGGCTGCACTTCGTGCTCGCTTGGCATGACGCGGTGGCAAAGAAGATCATGCTGCAAGTCGATCAGGGGGCGATCGTATCGCAGACCTTGGGAGGTGCGATCAATACCGGCGACGCGCCGTTCAATGTCGGCGGCAGCGCCGCGAATGGCAGCGGCTGGATCGGCACCGTGGCGGCCGTAGGATATGCGCAAAAAGCGCTGACTGCGACCGAACGGAATCTGCTTTACAACGGCGGCAGCGGCTTGCAATATCCGTTCTGAAAAGATCGCACGGCCTGAGGGGTGTTTGTTGGTGCGCTGGGTGCGCGCTGGATTGGCGCGCCAGAATCTTGTGACGCGACAATGTGGGAGCAACCCGTGACTGCGGTGCATCACGTTGCGGACGGCGGTATCAGGAATTTTCTTCCTCACGTGTGAGGGGCCGGGGGCCCAAGTTTCGCATTAACAATAGGGAGCAATTAGAGCGACCTGCGGGCCGGAAGTCCGAGAGCGTGCGTTTCGTCGGGATATGCCGTCCTGCGGGCCAGTCAGAGCGACGGCCCGGACATCGCGGTGGCGCGATCCGCAGGTTACAATCGCCACGCATCCACCTTCGCCCATTCCACTTGCGGTGCGGTCCCATGACCGATGTCACTCGGCTGCTGATGCAAGTCGATCAAGGCGATCCGGTGGCCGCCGAGCAATTGCTACCCCTGGTGTATCAGGAATTGCGGCGGCTCGCCGCGCGCCACCTCGGCCGGGAAAAGGCGGGTCAAACGCTCGACGCTACCGGCCTGGTTCACGAGGCGTATTTGCGTCTGCTGGGCGGAGCAAATCCGCAAGTATGGCACGGACGCGGTCATTTCTTTGCCGCCGCGGCCGAAGCCATGCGGCGCATCCTGGTCGATAAGGCGCGCCGGCGCAAGGCCGTGAAGCATGGCGGTGATCGGGCCCGCGTCAATCTGGACGCGGTGCTATCGTTGGCCGAGATGGCGCCAGCGACAGACCTGCTGGCTCTCGACGAGGCTCTAACGCGATTGGCCCAACTCGCGCCGGCCAAGGCCGAGGTTGTAAAGCTACGTTACTTCGCCGGGCTGAGCATGAACCAGGTGGCGGAAGTGCTGCAGATTTCGCTGGCTACCGTGGAACGCTATTGGACCTATTCCCGCAGTTGGCTGTACGCCGAGCTGAGCGATTCCGATCGGCCTGAACCGCCGGCGCCAGGTAAAGCGGCAGGCAAGGCCGCGACCAGCGAAGATAAGTCGTAGTAGTACCAGGCACAGAAAACGGCATCGCACCAAACAATCGCATGACCGAACCACCTGATAACGTCGAAAGCATTTTCTTTGCCGCCCTGACCAAGGCCGGGCCTGCCGAACGTGCCGCCTATTTGGACGAGGCCTGCCGTGACGCTCCGCAGCTGCGTCGCAGCGTCGAGCGCCTGTTGGAAGCGCACGCCAAGGCCGGCGGATTTCTGGAAGGTTCTCCGGCCGAGCTGCTGCCGACCGTGGATCGGCCCGAAGACGGGCAGCCGCCCGGTCGTACCGCGCCTGCGGCTGACGACCTGGTGGGCACTTTTGTCGGCCCTTACAAGCTGCTCGAGCAGATTGGTGAAGGGGGCATGGGCGTGGTGTACATGGCCGATCAGCAGACGCCGATTCGTCGTCGGGTCGCGCTCAAGGTCATCAAGCCTGGCTTGGACACCCGGCAAGTGATTGCCCGCTTCGAGGCCGAGCGGCAGGCCTTGGCACTGATGGATCATCCCAATATCGCCCGGGTGCTCGACGCGGGTACAGCCGACTCGGGCCGGTCGTACTTCGTGATGGAATTGGTTCGCGGCGTGCCCATCACGGAATACTGCGACCAAAACAATCTACCGCTGCACGAGCGGCTGGAACTTTTCGGGCAAGTCTGCCATGCCGTGCAGCACGCGCATCAAAAGGGGATCATCCACCGCGATATCAAGCCGTCGAACGTGTTGGTGACCATGAACGACGGCCGCGCGGTGCCGAAGATCATCGACTTTGGCGTCGCCAAGGCGACCAACCAGCAGTTGACCGACAAAACGCTGTTCACGAATTTTGCCCAAATGGTCGGTACGCCGCTGTACATGAGCCCCGAACAGGCAGAAATGACCAGCCTGGACGTGGACACCCGCACCGATATTTATTCGCTGGGGGTGCTTCTTTATGAATTGCTGACCGGCACCACACCGTTCGATCGCAAGTCGCTGCGCGATGCGGCCTATGACGAGATCCGCCGCATCATTCGCGAGCAAGTACCGCCGCGCCCCAGCCAGCGGATCAGCACGCTGGGCCAAAAGCGGACCGTGGTGGCCGCGCATCGCCAGGCCGATCCCAACCGATTGAGCCAATTGATGCAGGGCGATCTCGATTGGATCGTGATGAAGGCGCTGGAAAAAGATCGCACACGCCGCTACGAGACGGCCACCGGGCTGGCTGCGGATTTACGGCGCTACTTGCTCAATCAGCCTGTCGAGGCCGGGCCGCCTTCGTCGTTGTACCGCTTCCGCAAGTTCGCGCGCCGCAACCGCACCGCGATCGTGACCGCCAGCGCGCTGATGATCGCCATGATCTTGGCCACGGCGGTCAGTAGCTGGCAAGCCGTCCGGGCCACGCGCGCCGAACGACGGGCCGAGCTCGCCCGGGCTGCCGAATCCGTACAACGAGCCAAAGAGCACGACGCCAAGTTGATCGCCGAAGTCGAGCGGAACAAAGCCGAAGAACAACGGGCCCTGGCGATTCAAAAGACCGCCGAAGCGCTGGCCAGCGCCGATCGCGAGAAACAGGCCCAACAGGAAGCGGCCCGCGAACGAGACAAGGCCTTGGCGCTGACGCGGCGCACGCTGGTGCAATCGGTCGACGAGCTGATTGCCAAGGCAGAGTATCTGTGGAAGTCGGGGCCGCAGGCCAAAACCGAGGCGCTCGCCGCGATTCGTAGCGCCGCTCAGCTTCGTCGCGAGGCGTCCCCCGTTTCAGACGCTACGTCGGTTTCCCAGGAGGGCGAGATCGACGAATACGAAGCCCGCTGGCTCAATCAATCGCCGCGCCTCGATCGTATAGCGGCAAAATGGCTGCTCTGTGCCGGTCTGGTGCAAGAAGGGACATTTACGTATAGCACGCCCGGGTTCAGTGGGGTTGATCGTATCGCGGTATCCCCATGTGGGACAAAGATTGCCATGCGGCGATCCGTACCGGACGCCAAGATT
Organism: Pirellulales bacterium; assembly: GCA_036490175.1. Taxonomy (NCBI): domain Bacteria; kingdom Pseudomonadati; phylum Planctomycetota; class Planctomycetia; order Pirellulales; species Pirellulales bacterium. The sequence continues at coordinate 37,890 of DASXEJ010000222.1, forward strand.
GTCGACATTATCATTCTCGATCAGAGCGGAAAGATGCTGGCGCGCGCGCCAGGCGGTGCGGCGAATTCTCCCCTTCCTTTCGCATTCAGCGACGAATCGCACCTGTGCGTCGGAGCAGGGCACGTTTGGGAGTACACGCTTCCAGAGCAACCGGTCGCTGCACCGCTTAAAAACCCCAAGCGGCTGTCGTGGCAGACGCCCTCCTCCCTATTGCGGCAGACTGAAGAATCCGACGGTGTCGCGCTGAGGAGTGTGAATGACCGTTTCGTCGCCACGACGGAAGAAAACCAGCTATTTCTTCACGCCAAGAACGTCGCCAATGCGCCTCGCGGTTTGCTCTGGACTTTGCCCACCAATGGTTCATTTGTCGATTGCGATTTCGTTGGGGATCGATTGTTCTTCCTCGCAACTCACGCTTTCGGTCTCAGCGCGCCCAGGATCGTTGGATTTTTTGATGCCAACACATCCATTCGTCGCACGATATCCGTACCGGCCGTTTCGCGATTCTCAGGTTCCAATAACGCTGGGATCATTCCCTACGATGGGGGAGTTTACATTTACGAGGGCGATTCTTCGGCACTTCAGTATTCGCAGGAGATAAGGTTTCTTCGCTGGGCGTCTGATCTGCCAGAGATTCCGGTCCAGCAATTGAATACAGGCACTGGAATTACAACCGTCGACTCTGCACAGTCGAATGGCGTGAGCGTGGGCCTTACCGACGGCGCCGTGGTCTGCCTCGACGCGCAGGGGGTGGAAAAATGGCGTACCCCCGTCGGAACGGCATCGGAATGGACGCACAGGACGGAGAGTTCGTTTGCATTCGCGTTTTACTCGCTGTGTGCCTACGCCGGCGACCAGGGTCAGGCCATTGTGCTAATCTCGAAGGCGCTCCGTGAGGATGGCCGCATACGGGAACGCGTCCGCGTCCTTCGTTCCGAGGATGGCGCCGAAGCGACTCTGGCGATGCCCAGCGATGCTGAATTCGTACGTGCGACGGCCGACAACCGGCTTCTCATATATAAGCAAGGCACCGGAAGCAGCGAAAAGACGTTGCTCGTCGACGTACTTAGTCACGACATCGTTAAGGAAATTGATGGGGCGCCGGTGTTCTCGTCGGAATCGTCCAAACCCAAGACGGTTTTGTCCGTTCGTACCGTAAGCAGCCTTCAATTTTGGCAACTCAAGGATTTTTCGTTCATCGGTGAGTTGCCGATCGCGCGCGACGACGGAGATTCCGACGAGACTAAGCGTTTGGGACTATATTTCGACGAGGATGAAAGGTTTGCGCTGATCATGCAAGGGCCGCGACCGGCTAATTCCTCGACCACAGTTACTTTCGACGATGTGGTCGTGGTTTGCTTGTCCCCTTT
>DASXEJ010000223.1 GCA_036490175.1 Pirellulales bacterium
CGCCATTTCACGCAACAAACGACTGCTCGGATCAGCCCTCCGCTCGCGCAGCAACGAAGCGCAAGCCCGTGAATGCCTGCTCCGCGTCCTGACCCACAACTTAATGATCCTCACTTAATTCCATCAGTTTTCAACAGAGCATGACGACTTCAAAGCCGCCACTCTCTTTCTCTGTGGCCCTCTGAGACCTCGGCGGCAAATTCCGTCGGCGCAGCTGACACATTCGTTTGGCCACGGAGGGCACCGAGGTCACGGAGGATGAATTCCGTACAGTGCGCTCTGTCGACATGGGGTTTTTAACCCAGGAACGCATTGCGCATCTGGTCGACGTAGCGGCGGCATTCGGCCACGGGTTCGCCGGGCTCTTCGAATTCCAGCACGATGTAGCCGCGATAGCCTGAATCGTTGAGGATCTTGGCCAGGCGCTGCATGTCGGCCGGTTGGCGCTGGCCGCCGGCTGGATGAATCGAAACTTTCACCTGCACGTTCACAGCGTACGGCGCCAACTTCGCCAGGTCCGCATACGGATCGGCCGTGTTGAAATTGCCCGTGTCCAGGTTGACCGCGAACCAGGGGCTCTTCACGTCGTGGACCAACGACAGTAGCCCCTCGGCCGTAGCCGTCAGCCCGCCGTGATTCTCCAGGGCCAGGTACACGCCATTCTGGCCGGCATATTGGCAACACTCTTCGATTCCGCCCACGGCCAAGCGATGGGCATCCTCGACGCTCGTTCCCTTGGGTGCGTGCCCCGAAAAGATGCGGATCACCGGCGCGCCCAGAATCGCGGCATTGTCGATCCACTTCTTAACGCTAGCAATCTGCTCGTCTCGCTTCGGCCCCGGTGGCACGCAAAAATCATTGCCCACGGCCGTGCCTGAAATGTCCAATCCCAGGTCGAACGCCAACTGCTTCAAATGGCGCAAGTAGTCGGGCGTGGCATCAGGAGGAAAGTAGTACGACGTCAGCTCGGTTCCTTCGAGCTGCAGTTTCGCGCAATCGGTGATGAAATCTTCGAGCGATAGCTTGGGCGGCTTGGCGGTGAGCAAGTCGCGGTAGCTATAGGCGGCCAGGCTGAATTTAAACTTCGGCCCGCCCGTGCGGCGGATCGGCTCGATGGCCTGCGCGCGGGGTAGTCGCGGCCGGGCGGCTAGCAACCCCGCTCCTGCGGCGGCTATCGCAGCGGATCGCAAAAAATCGCGGCGGAGCAGGCGATCATTCATCGTTGCGGTCTCTCGGGAAGGTGTGCTGGCTGCGGCGCGAACGGCGGCTCGACGCGAACCATCTGACGACGGATGCCGTGCGGCGCGCGGCTAAGAATATGCCAGGGCGGTGGTTATTCTACGAACCGCGACAGGCCGCAACAACCAAGCAGCGTCCGCATCGATCCCGGCAAAATAAAGGCCAGACCTGCCACCACCATCATCACGGCCAAGGGAACCAGGCCTGTCACCACGGCCATCGGAGCCCACACCAATACGCCCAGCGAGACCATCAGCGGCGCGGCCCAGCGGTTCCAGGCCAACACGATAAAGGCCCCCTCGAACAGCACGAAGCTGTGCGTCCAGAGGTTGACCAACCACGGGTGGGCGTACATCCAGGTGAGATCCGTCAGGGCCGAATCGCGTCGTCCGGCCAGCCACCACATGGCCGTGCCATCCCACCAGGTGTTCTCGTTGAGCTGCGCGAGCAGCATCATCAGGTACACGATCGTCAGATGAATCTGGATCAGCCGCGTGGCAACCGTCGTCGGCCAACTCGGAGACGGTAGCGGACTTGCCTCGCCTGAACGCGTTTTGCGACGCGCCAACATCCGATCGAGCGACAGGTAAGCACCGGCCGGCGCCAGGCATAGATAAAACAGGACGAACGTCAGCACCGGTTCCATCTCGGATGTGACCACGTACGAGCGATGGAAGTACGACAATACGACAACCAGTGACAGTATCGAAGTCACACGCGTGAACAGACCAAGCGTGAATAGCGCCAGCACAGCCAATCCGGCCAAATGTCCGGCCCACAGCCGCGAGGGCGTATCGAGCACGTTCAAGTACGAGAAACCGTAGTAATCGCCACGCAGGCCGCGCACGCTGTCGGCAGCCAGCAGTCCGTCGGCGCCAAACAGCAATTCCAGATCGGGCGTGTAGGTGGCGATCGTATACAGCGCGATCAGCCCGGCCAGGATTCGCATGACCGACAAGGTGAGCGCGTCAGACGGTGTGAACCAAAAGCGGTTCCACGCCTGGGCGAATCGCTCGGTGAGCTCGCGAAAATAGTCGTTAACGACCGTGAGCATCTGACATTTCGTCCTTCGTGCAGCAATCGTACAAGGAGAGAGCCACGAACCGCGATCGCGCCCCCGATCAAGCCGGGCCGACGACCGTGCCGGTCGGCAATTATTGGTCTTTGGGGGGCGGGGCCGTGTCGCGGGCCGATTCCTTCTTCAGCAACTCGACTTTGTCACCCGACAAGAACGCGTGTGCGTCATAAGCATCGCGGACGCCAGGATCACGCTTGGCGTCTGGCTGAAAATCGGCCATCGCCGGCGGCGTCAGCTGGCCGCGACAGCGCAGGTCGAGACTTTTCGCGTCATATGACCGGAGCAATCCGCCGGCAATCGATTGGGCCAGAAAATTAAGCGGCTCGGCATCATCGGCGGCAAATTCCGCCAGTCGCGTGGCCAGCTTCTGATATCGATGAAAACGCTGATGAGGACTCATCTCGGCGTTGGGAAAAGTTACGGTCTCAGTCGAGCCATCGGCCCGCTTGATCGTGGCCTCGATCCTGTAGTCGATATCCAGCTCGCCGCCGGGTTCATTGCCGCGCGTGAAGTAATAGGTGTAGGGGAGGTCCATGCCCAAGGCTTGTCGATATTGGCGCAGTCCGCTCAGTTGTCCCAGCTCCGACTCGAGCTGCGAGGGGACCTCGTTCGAGACAATTCCCACGACCAGTGCGAACAGGTGGATGAACACCAGAAAGCTAACCACGGTGCGGGTCAGCTCCGAGGGCTGGCCGACGTCGGTGGTCGCGCCGGGAGTGGTGCTGGAAGTACTGTGGGCCATGCGAGAAGCCGCCATGTCCTGACCGCGGCGTCCAGAAGGTAACAGAGAGCGCGCCGGTTGCGACGCTAGCATATTGAAAAGATCGGACGGCCGGGGTCGTGGCTGGAATAAATCCCCGAGGTTCGCTCGTTTGCCCGACCGGCGCAAAAAACAAACCGGGCCTCCCGCAAAATTGCGCGAGGCCCGGTGTTGAGAATCCGTTTCTTTTTGCGCCCGGCCAATCTTATCGATTGGCGACAGGCGTTTTACGGCGCCGTCCGCCTAGGCCACGAAGGACTTGGCTGGACTCATTCCACCTTGGACGGCAAGTCCGCTAACTAGGCAGCAGCGGGAGCCGGGGGAGGAGTCTCGGCCGGAGCGTCAGCGGCCGGGGCACTGCCCGAGCAACCACCACCGCAAGCCGGAGCCGAGCAACCACCACCATTGCAACCACCACCATTGCAGCCGCCATTGCAACCATTGCAACGGTGCTTGTGGCGATGGAACAAGCCACCGCAGTGCTTGCGATGACCGCAGCAAGCCGAAGCCGAGCAGCCACCGCCGCACGAGTCGGCAGCAGCCGAGCAACCACCGTCACAACCACCACCACTGCAGGCACAGCCGTTGCATCCGCGATGATGGCGGAAACCGGCCGAAGCCTTCTTGTCGGCGCCCACGAGGGCAATGCCGACTACCGCGAAAAACATCGCGATGCCGAAGAACAATGCACGATTCATTCTAGACTCCTCCCACTAAACAGGTACCGTACCGAAAGGGATTTACCCAACCATTGCCGTCCAGCTCTGTTTCCATCCCCATCCTGACGGCCTACAAATGGGGCGGGTGACCTTCGGTCAACTGTTCCATGTACCTAAAACTGCCCGCGCGGCTCTCGCGCGGAAGGACATGCCGGTTAAATGCAACGAACCCGGCGTAATAGGCTAGGTCGGTTAAGTTAACACTGACGATTTCGTTGTCAAGGACCAAAACGGTAGGATGGACAGAGGCGGGGCTTTGGGCAGTGCTGCGAAAATCGTCTGTGGAACTATAGACCACAGCAAATGGAATGCTGGGAAAAGTAGGAAGAATTTGCTGCCCCTGCGTGAAGCGCAAAGAAATGCCCGGCAAATCACGCCTAAAGGCTGGCCGCAAAAGAGATTATGCGGCGCGTGACAAGCCTCTCGTCGAGACTGAAAAAATCAGAAAGTCTCGCTCTACCCGGGCAAACGGACCGTTCGAGGCTAGCCCAGTGTTATTGTCGCAGAACATTGCCATCGGTCCGTTTTTGGGCCTTCGTAGCCGCTGGTGCCGGCGATGTAGGCGCCGCGGGCGCTGCTTGCGCCGTCGGAGTCGCTGCAGCTCGTTCGCGTCGATTCATCTCTTCTTCCGCCATTTGCTGCTGACGCATCATCTCTTCGGGCTTCTCGAAGTCGAGCAATAGCGGCGGCTCGCCCGGGAAGATCGTCGTGGCCATCCCCGCGATACGCCAACCCGGATCGTCGCGTCGTAGAGCCCAGATGATGTCATCGCTGTGGGGCTGACCGTCGTCGCCGATGTCAGTCCACTTGCTCTGAACGTGTGCCAGTTCGTCCTTCAGCACGTACTCGACGTCGCCCACTTCGAACTTGGCCGTTTCGCTTCCCTTGGGAGCGACCACCAGGTCGTGCTTTTGCGTTTCTTGCCGCGCGACTTCGGTCAGCATCTTCGACGCCTCGGCATCGTTGCCTGTGCGCACTGCTTCGAGGAACTGGCGAACGACCTGCTCTGGCTTCATGTCGGCTGGGCCCTGCGGCGCCGTATTGGCAGTGGCCGACGGACCAGCAGCATCGCCCGAACCGCAACCCGTAGCGGCAACCAAGCACATGGCCAGCAAGGCGAACAAAACGCGACGACGTTCCATGTCGAAGATCTCCGTCCCTGAAGTCTGCGCGCTGCCGACGTCATCATGGTCGGCCTTGGATGGGCGCGAGGCAAAGTTTCTCAAGAACCAAGCGACCGGTCAAGATGAGACAGCCGGCGATCGTGGCCCAAACTCTAGCGCGGCGCTGCTAGCGTTACTTCGAGACGGACTTCGGCACCGTCGCGCTCGACAATCACCGGCACCTTATCGCCGGCCTTGTACTTCCGCAGCGCACTGTCGAAATCCTCCAGGCTGCCGATTTTGCTCTCGCCCAGCTTAATAATGTTGTCCCCCCCCTTCATGCCCCCCTTGTCGGCCGGACCGTCCTTGCTGACACCGCTAATGGCGTAGCCGGCTCGCTCCTGACCGAAATCAGGAATGCTGCCAAAGTAAGGGCGGTCGCCCCCCTCCCCGCCACCGCCGCCGCTGGGCGGACTGGCCTTCTCGACAAAAGTCGGTCGCATGTCGGCTTCGGCGATGGCCACCGCGGTATCGGCCACCATTTCTGCCACGCGACGCATGCCCGGGACGTTGATTTTTTCCACGTCGTCGCTGGGCCGGTGATAGTCGCTGTGCAACCCGGTGAAAAAGTGCATGACCGGGATCTTGTGCAGATAGAACGACGAGTGGTCGCTGGGTCCGGTGCCGCCATCTTTCTTTGTCAGATCGAAGCCGAAGCCCTCGTTCAAGCGGTCGATCACCGCCACAAATTCGCTGGCGGTGTCCAGACCCTGGATAATCAGCTTTTCGTCCTTTAGCCGGCCCACCATGTCCATATTCAGCATGGCCACGGTCTTGTCCAAGGGAAAAAGAGGCTCGCGGCAGTAGCGGGCACTGCCGATCAGCCCGCGCTCTTCGCCGGTGAAGGCGATGAAAACCACGCGGCGTGGGAGCCTTTTCTCGCGAGTGGACAACAACCGTGCGACTTCGACGAGCACGGCGGTGCCCGACCCGTTGTCGTCGGCGCCGTTATGTATTTCTTTCTTGCCGATCACAAACGACCCCTCGCCGCCGAATCCCAAATGATCGTAATGGGCGCCAATCACGATGGTCTCGTCGGCGTGCGGACCTTCTCCTTCCAGCACGGCCACGACGTTTTTGACTTCGACGTCACGGCGAATGACCTCGATTTCTCCCACCAATCGCCAGGCGGGGATCTCGCGGCTGTGCGGCATGGGCCCTTTGTCGATCTGCTGTTCCAAAGCCGATAGATCGGTGTCGAGCGTGGCTTTGAGAATGCGATCGATCACCGCCCGCCGGCAGTGCAGCACCGGGATGCGCGACGCTTCGTTGCCGCCCGGAACCTGAAACTTCATCAGCGGGTCGAGCGCGGCCCCCAGCTTCTTGGTCTGGTCGTTGACCTTGTCGGCCAGTTCGTCGATCTTGGTGCGGTATTCGTCAACTTTCGCCAGAGTCGGCCGTTCGATCTTCTTGAACTCGTCATGGGCCTTGTTCAGTTCGTCGAGGGCTTCGTCCAGTTGCTTGCGACGCGTCTCGATCTCTTTGCGAATCGCCACTTCGTCGGTGCAAAAAATGACGGCCGCGGCACCATGCTCGTAGGCGTTCGACACCTTGCGCCACATCGGCGCCAGCTGCGAATCGCGTGTGCCGGCGAAGGCGCTGTGCGGGTTGTCCTGCTGCGGCTCGTGCCGCAAGATGACCACGGCTTTGCCTTCGACATCGATTCCCGCGTAGTCGTCATACCCCTCGTCCTTGCCGGTTATGCCATACCCGGCGAACACCACAGGCAAGTCCAGCTTGCCCGACCCGCCCAACGATAGGGGGATGAAGTCTTCTCCGCTCTTAAGCTCGATCGCCTCGGGCTTGTCTGCGGTCGTGGTTTTGAACGTGAGTTGATTGTGCTCACCCAACGACACACCCGCGTTCATCTTGAACTTCTGAAAGGGGGTGCCTTCGTAGAGGGCCGTGTTTAGTCCCAGCGCGGCAAACTGCGCGGCCAAAAACTCGGCGGCCTTGTCGATACCGGCCGTGCCGACCCCTCGCCCTTCGAGCTCGTCGGCCGCCAGAAAACCGATCGCATCCGCCAGGCGCTTTTCGCTGCTAGCGGCACTCTCGGCGTCTGCCCCGTGTGACGTTACGGCCGACAGCGCCACGCCGAGCAGGCAGACTGTCGTCACCACGCTCCGGCGGCCAGTTTGCAGCGAACGAACCAGCGAAGGCGTCCTGCCAGGTCCCGATTCCGCAAGCGAACCTCTATTCCTTGTCGCACTGGGCATTTTGGGCAACCTTGTGTTGTTCGTGGCTTACAAACGCGAGCGAGACAGGCAGTTTAGGGACAGATTTCCTACGCCGCGGCAATTTTACTGTTCTCTCTATGTGCCGCAGCGAGTTAGTCGGTTCCTGGCCGTCGTGCAGATTAAAACTAGGAACGAGGCCCAGCCGGCGGGTAGGGGTCAGGATTACTGTGGGTGAGAGTGCGGCGCGTATCTAGTGAAATTCTCAGTGGTTGCGCGCTGCGCGTCAAGCGCCCCGCAGCGGCAATGAGGTTCGCCGCGACCGTGTAGGATCGTCGTAAAGCGAGGCCCCCCATCGAGGACGCCAACCCGGAGAAATCGATTTTGACACGCGCGGGTGTCGCCGCTATGCTTCCGACCCTTCCCAAAGGGCTGCGGTCACAACGACTCGGTAAGCCGTCGAGTGCGTCGTGACAAAAAAGAAAGCTTGTTTGGGCGCGGGGGGGTTAGCGGACGCCAACGGCAGCGGCCACATGCGCTTCTTTACAAGCGCGCCGACACGGAGACGCTTCTTGGTCCCCCGCTATAGCGTGCTCATCGTCGATCCGATGGAAGAAACGCACGAAGTTTTGCGCACCGCGCTCGAACCGCGCGGCGTGCGCATCTTTGCCACCGGCGAGCCAGCGCAGGGCCTGGTCATGGCCCGCCGCTACGTTCCGCACTTAATTGTGCTGGATGCCGAGCAACTGGCCACCGTCGCCACCAGTGTGGCCGACGAGTTCGCCACCCAATCGCGCGAAAGCGCGACGCCCGTCCTTTTAATCGGCGGACGGGCTCCACTCTCGGGGAGCAGCCCCCCCGGTCAGTTCGTCCGCAAACCCTACCACTACGGTCCTCTGATCCGTAAAATCGAGGAGTTGCTGGCGAGCTCCCAGCAATCGGTCGCTCGAGCCGCCTGACACGTGGCGTGGGACCGCGGTTTCGTCATCGCCCCATGTCTTTGATCGTACGCTTCTTCGCGGCGCGCCACGGTGGGCCGACCATGTTCGGCGCAGGGTGCGTGCCAGCGTTCGACGGCGATCAATCGTCCGGCGTCATACGCCTGGGATGATTCAACAGACTTGCGGCACGCCGTACCGCGCGGACCCAACAGGTCCCTCAGTGGCCGCCGCTTCCGACGGTCATGGAGTCGCGCCGTGTCTTCTCTGTTCGTCTTCCGAGGCAACGACCAAGGATTGCGCTTCGCGCTGTCCGAGGAGGTCATTGGCCTCGGCCGCGACACCTGCAACCAGATCCAGGTACACGACACCGAAGTTTCGCGCCGCCACGCCGAACTGCGCCGTAGCGGCGATACCTACTTGCTCGCCGATTTGGACAGTTCCAACGGCACATTCGTCAACGGGCAGCGCGTAAAGACACACGCCCTGGTCAGCGGCGACCAGATGCAGGTGGGCGGCACGCAGCTGCTGTTTACGGCCACGGTCGGGGACGCCGAAAGTGGCGTCGCCCGCAAGATCGATATCATCACGCGGCAGCAATCGGACGATCGCTCGCGGATCATCCGCGCCATGAGTCCCGAGGCGAGCGGACTGCTGTTCGACGCCGAGGCCGATATTCCGCAGAACATGCGGCTGGCCCATGGCGGCAGCAACCTGCAAATCATCTACCGCACGGCGCTGGCCGTCAGCCATACGCTAGACATCGACCAGCTGCTGGATCGCATCATGCGGCTGATCTTCGATTGGGTCGAAGCCGACCGCGGCTGCATCATGCTCACCGACCCGGCCACCAAGAAGCTGACCCCCAAGGTGCGGCATAATCGCCAGGGCACCAGCGGCAACGACCGCATCGCGATCAGCCAGACGATCCTCGACTATTGCATGCAGCACAACGAGGGGGTGCTGACCAGCGACGCCCGCGAGGACGAACGCTGGAATCCCGGCGCCAGCATCGTGCGGGCCGGCGTCCGCGAAGCGATCTGCGTTCCGCTCGGTGGCCGCTACGGCGTGGTGGGCGTGATCTACATCGACACGCTGTCGTCCCCCAAGCAGGTCAGTCAGCGCGGCAACGCCAATAAATTCAATGACGAACATTTGAAACTGATGATCGCCGTCGCCCATCAGGCCGCGTTGGCCGTAGAGGATACGCAATATTATTCGGCGATGGTGCAGGCCGAGCGGTTGGCCGCCGTCGGTCAGACGATCGCCACGCTCGCGCACGACATCAAGAACATTTTGCAAGGCATTCGCGCCGGCAGCTTCCTGATCAAGGACGGCCTCTCGCGCCACAACGAAACGATGGTCGGCAAGGGTTGGGAGTTCGTCGAACGCAACCAGGAAAAGATCTCGAACCTGGTGATGGACATGCTCACGTTCAGCAAGGAACGCGAGCCGGAGCTGGTGCCGGCCGATTTGAACCAGGTGGTAGGCGAGGTCGTGGAACTGATGCGGGCCCGCGCGCAGGACAAGCACGTCGAACTGGTGTGGCGGCCGGCCGCGGATTTTCCCACGTTGACGTTCGACCCGGACGGCGTGCATCGCGCGGTGCTGAATGTCACCTCGAACGCCATCGACGCCTGCGCCGCAGCGGCCGATGCCGACGACGAATCGACCGACGAAGCGGCTGAGGAGCCGGCCCCGCAACGTCAGCCCCGCGTGGTCGTTTCCACGTCGTACGATGCCGCCGAAAACCTCGCGCGGATCGCCGTCGAAGACAACGGCGTAGGCATTCCACCCGAGGAATTGCAAAACATCTTCTCGCTATTCGTGTCGCACAAGGGAAGCCGCGGCACGGGCCTGGGGCTACCGGTGAGCGAGAAGATCATGAAAGAACACGGCGGCCGCATCATGGTCGATAGCCAGGTGGGCCACGGCAGCCGCTTCACGCTGGAACTGCCCGCCGTCCTACCCGACGCCGTAAGGCCAACCACGGCGCTCGAGTTTCCCCCGCGCGATTAAGGCCCTCGGCAGACTAGCAACGTCTGAATGCCGATTGCTGGCGCCTTACCCCCGCCAGCCGCCGGGGCGGCCCACGTAGGGGTTGTCTTCTTTTTCATCTCCTACGGTCGTGGCCGGGCCATGGCCGGGAAAGACGATCGTGTCGTCGGGCAACGTGAACAAGTGCTGGTGAATGCCCGCGGCCAGCGCCTCGAAACTTCCATCGGGAAAATCGGTGCGGCCAATGCTGCCGGCGAACAGCACGTCGCCGCCAAAAACATACTGCGGAGTGGCATCGCGGGCGATGAAGACCATGTGCCCGGAAGAGTGCCCCGGAATCGTGCGTGCTTCCAGCACGAAGCCGGCCGCACGAAAGACCTCGCCTTCTTCCAGCGTGACGTCGGCGGGCGGACTGGTGAGCGGCGCGCCGAAGTGTTCCGAGAGGTTCAACCTGGCGCTCGTCAGCTTGGGAGCCTCTTCGCGGCCGATCACGATGGGGCAGTCGGGCCAGCGTTCTTTCATCGCCACGTTCCCCACGATGTGATCCGCATGGCCATGCGTGATCAAAAAGGCTGCTGGCACAAGTTGGTTTTCTGCGAGGTACTCGAATATTTTTTCTGGCTCGAACCCGGGATCGATCACCAAACAGTCGTCGCGTCCTTCAAAATGCGCGATGTACGAGTTTTCGGCGAATGGGGCAGATACTATTGTGGCGATAGCAGGTTGCAATTGTGGCACTCGATCTTCCCTCGAAAGCGGCTGGGATCGTATAGTTCGCCCAGAGATCAGAGGCACCGCCCGAAATGGGTCGGTGCCGGTCGACGGCGCACGGTGGCGTCGACGACTTGCGGCATTGTAAATTCCGCCACAGCGATTGGCGATAAGTACCCATGACAGCAGATGGTCCGGGTAGCGCGCTTTGGCAGTAAATCTTAGCAGGAATCTGTTGGGCGCCAGCCTTTTAGGTAAAGCCCCGGCCGCAGTCGACAGGCAATAGATCGCGGAGCGGCATGGCAGTTGCTTCCGGTGGTCTGAACTTGCGGCCAGTACGGGGCACGAATCGCGCGAACGAAACCAAACATCAGGCGCGGCGCCGCAAAGATCGCCACCGCGACCGAAAGGAGTCGGTTTGATGGCATTCAGGACACATCGTTGGACGTGTTGGGCCGCAGGCTTTCTCACAGCACTGGGTGCCCGCTCGGCCAACGCTCAGGTCTACAGCCAGGCGCCTGCCCCCGCAGGGCAATACGCCGCTCCTCAATACAACAACGGCGCCCCGCAGTACCCCGCGGCGCAGTATCCCGCCGCGCAATACCAACGGCAGCCGGTCGTGCGCCAGCAGTCGCCGCAGCAGCCGGCCTACCCGCAGAGTCAGGGCCAGCCTGCAGCTTATCCGCAGTACCAGGCACAGCCGGCGACCCCTGGGTATCAGGATCCTACGGCCGGAAATCCGCAGTATCAGAATCCGAATCAACCCGGCGCCTACGGCTCTCAGCCGGCCCGCCAGCAGTTGCCCCCCAATCGCGCCGCCGCGACGACGCCTTATGCGGGCGCAGCCCAAGGCCAGATGCAGGCTCCCGGCGCCGCGACATATCCGGGTGCTAGCAATCAACAGCCGCGCGGAGGTGTGCGTCCGGTGCAATTCGAGCAGCCGCTCGACGCACAACAATCCGCGGTTCCGCCGCAACAAGCGGCCCCGAGCGACCCGCCTGGCTTCCGCGCCACGGAAGTATCGACCGCGGCGATTCCGGGCAATGTGCCCGCCAACGTCGCAGGCGCTGAAGGGCAGGCGGCCCCAGAGCATCCGTTGCTGCCGGCCCTGCGGTGGGCCAAGCAGGGCTTAGAAGAATTCAGCAAGGTGCAGGATTACTCCTGCACGCTGGTCAAGCGCGAGCGCATCGACGGCACCCTGGGCGAACACGAATACATCTTCGTCAAGGTGCGGCACCAGCCATTTAGCGTCTACACGTACTTCCTTGGCCCGGCACGCGTCAAAGGGCAAGAAGCCATCTTTGTCGACGGTCAGAACGGCAACAGCCTGTTGGCCCACGGCAACGGCATCAAGCATCGCCTGATTGGCACCGTGTCGCTCAAGCCGACCAGCACCCTGGCCATGAGTGGCAATCGTTACCCGATCACCGAGATGGGCATGCGTCGGCTGTTGGAGCGCTTGCTCGAGATCGGCGGCAATGACGTGAAGTACGGCGAGTGCAGCGTGAAGTTCATCCAGGGCGCCAAGGTGCAGAATCGCACCTGCACCTGCATCCAAGTCGAACACCCGGTGCCCCGACGCAACTTCCTATTCCACCTGGCACGCATCTATGTCGACGACCAGATGCAGTTGCCGATCCGCTACGAAGCGTACGATTGGCCGGCCCCAGGCACGAACCAGCCGCAACTGAACGAGGAATACACTTTCCTCAACGTGAAGGTCAACAACGGCTTCACCGACGCCGACTTCAGCACCGAGAACCCCAGCTACGGGTTCAAATAGTCGGCCTGCCGGCCGCTGTTAACAAGTGGCCAGCCAATTATCAGATCAATCACGAACGGGCTGACGGAAACGTCAGTCCGTTTTCGTTTTGCGCCTCGTGCGACACTCGCCACTGAAATGCGGCGATCGCTCACGGATCTTGGCCGCTATGCATAACGAATAGCAAGACGCTCGGGATTATCCGCAGAGAACGTAGATTACGCCGACAAGAAAGAACAAGACACTCTTCATCGCAGCTTCCTCGCGTTCTCGGTGGCCCTCTGTGGTCTCTGTGGCAGGAATTCTCGTCTGCATCGGACGAAAACGAGTTGCCACCGACGGCACCGAGTTCACAGAGAAGTGATGGGGACGAGTTCTATTCGGCCGGATGAGACGGCGCTTGCGATGGCAGGCGTGTCGTGCAAGCATGCGCGAAGAACGTTCGGCAGTGGTGTGCCGACTTCACTTCGCTAGCCGCATCCACTGCTGATCGCGTTTCCGTTTGACACTAATGGCTCGGTGGCGGCCGATCTTTTTGCCACGCCACGCTCGATGCATGCTAACGCGGGAAGGGCGTGCCGGGTCGCGTGGTTAGGGCATCCGGTTCGCTGGTCACAGCGTCGGGCAACATCAGCTTCGTGCCGGGGGCGATGTAGTTGTAGTCGGTTCCCAGCTGGCCGCGATTCAGATCGTAGATCTCGGCCCAACGCGAGGCCTTGCCCAGCTCGTAGCGGGCAATGTCGAACAGTGTGTCCCCCTCCTCGACAACGTACACGCGCCCGCCACGCAGGTTGCCGTGGGCGCTGGCCGGCATCATCCGGCCGGTGCCTGCGCCGCGTTGCTTCGGGCACAGGTCGGGGTACTTCTGTTGCAGCGTCTCGACGGGCGGCACCAGAATCTTTTCACCGATTTCCAGCCCATCGGCCTGATTGCCCGGCTTGCGGTTGTGTCGCTGCACGGCCTTGAAGTAGCCGCCGGTGCCGTAGACCTTCTGCGAGATCGTCCAAAAGCTGTCGTTCGGTTCCACCGTGTACGTGCCATCGGCCGTAGGCGTATGCGTGGGCTGATGGTGGTGGCTCATGATGTCATCGCGCGGCGCGGCAAATTCCGAGGCTGGCGCATCGAGATCGTTCATCGCGCCGCTCGGCGGCGGAGTTCTTCCGTGCTGCGGCGTGCGCTGTTCTTGCAACTCGCGCTCTAGCTCGCTTTCGTGCGGTGCGGGGGCGGCACCGGCTGCGTTCCAATCGTGATCGGGAACCGCGTGCAACGGGGTATGCTCGGCCGAAGGAGCCGCGCGCGGTCCGTCCTCGCCCGGCAGTGGTGGGGGCGCGGTTCGGCCTCCGGCGGCGTAACGATCGCGAACCTGACCGCGGCCGTAGGGAGAATTGCGCGGCTCGGCCAGCGTCGGTTCCTTGGCGCCGGCCGGTTGTACAATGCTGGGGCCCGCGTCGGGATGTGGTTGCAACTCGACTCCGGCTTCGGACTCGGCGATGAGCGGTCCGCCGTTCTGCGGCGGTTCAGCAGGCAGTTCGCTAGCTGAAAACGGTTCGGCAGGCACTGCGTCGAACGGGGTGGCTTCGGTGGCGGCCGTCGTTTCGATCGGCTGGTCCGCGTGGTCGCCCCCCGCCGGCATGGCGGCAAACGGCGGCGCTTCGTCAGCTGGCAGCTGCGCGGCGGCGTCTTGTTCCGGCGTTTGCGCTTGATGGTCGAAAGGATTGACCGGTTGTTCGGCGCCGGCCGCCTCGTGAGATTCTTCGGCTGCGCCGCCAGTAGGCGGTGCTTCGGCCGGCATGGCCGGCTCTTGCTGCTCAGCGTAACGATTGTCATTCCACAGCGGCGTCCGGGCGGTGGCGTCTGGTTGCGCGGCCAGGTGAATCGGCTGCGCGGCGGGTTCACCCGCCGGGCCCGCACTGGCCGCGTCGGCCTGCGGTTCTTCGGCAGGCGCCGCACTGTCGGCCTGGGCCACTTCCGCGCCGCCCCAGGGGAAACCAGGAGAACCGAGCTTCACGTACAAGGCCGTCGCCAGCAGTGCCAGCAACAAGCCCAAGAGCGACAGGCCGAAGCGAACTTCCTTGGCCAGTTCAGCGGCGGCAGCCGGGTCCGGCGCTTCGATTTCATCCGAGCCCAGACCATCGTGGTCTTTCAGATCTTCTGTCATGTGCCTTGTTCTCCATAACTTGGCAGGATTCGGCTTCTGCAGCCGGGCTGTTCGGCCGTCTGCTAGCGTCGCACCGCAATGCGCAGTTTGGCGCTGCGCGAACGAGGGTTATGTGCTGTCTCTTGTTCGCTTGCTCGCAAAGGCTTTTTGGTGCGCGACTCGTAACGTGGATCATCGCGAAACGATTCTTTCACCCGCCGATCCTCCAGCGAGTGAAAGCTAATCACCGCCAGCCGGCCCCCCTGCACCAGGCAATCGGGCATGGTCGCCAGCGCTTGATCAAGCGCGCCTAGTTCGTCGTTGACCGCAATCCGCAATGCTTGAAACGTTCGCGTGGCCGGATCGATCCTGCGCGTGTCTGCCGATCGTGGCACTGCGCGGCGGACAATCTCGGCCAGTTGTGTTGCTGTTTCGATACGTTGCTGCTGACGATGTTCCACGATCCGCCGGGCAATGCGCCTGCTGAATCGTTCCTCGCCCAATTGGTAGATCAGATCGGCCAGCGCCGTCTCACGCAAGCGGTTCACCAGCGCCGCGGCCGGTTCTCCCTCGTTCGGATCAAATCGCAAATCCAACGGACCATCCGCCTCGAAGCTGAAACCGCGCTCGCGGTCGGCCAACTGATCGCTCGACAATCCCAGGTCGAGCAATATGCCGTTCACCGGGGGCGCTCCCAATTCTGCCAACACGCTGACCAAATCACGATAGTTTGCTAGCACCACGCTGACCGGCAGCGCTGCCACGCTTTGCTGCCCGGCCGACACCGCGGCCGGATCGCGATCGAGCGCGATCACGCGACCCGCCGGGGCTACGCGTTCGGCCAACGCTCGCGCATGTCCGCCTCCTCCCATCGTTCCATCGACGAAGACCTGGCCCGGCTGCGGATCCAAACCCTGCAGGACCTCGCTGAGCATCACGGAAATGTGCTCAGAGCGCGGCGGCATGAGTCTCCTCGGGGCAACTGAGAAAAGGGCGCATACAATGACCGGCTTCGACCGGTACGTCAAGCTAGATCCACACGCCCCACGGCACCAGGCCCGCCCAGTTCCCTAGCCCTGATCGGACGAATCTCGCGGGCCAGCCAGCGATCGATACAGCTGCGCATAGGCTTCGATCATATGATCCAGCGTAAACCGCTCGGCCACACGTTGCCGATTGCGGGTCCCTAGTTGCGCTGCTAGCTGGGGATCTTTGACCAGAGCCTGCAGCTTTGCGTTCCAACCGACGGCGTCGCCGACGGCCACCACTTGCGCATCGGCGTCGGGGCCCAGCAGCTCGCGCACTCCCTGCACGTCTGTTGCCAGCACGGGGAGGCTGCTAGCCATCGCTTCGAGAATGACGTTCGGCATGCCTTCCCACAGCGAGGGAAGCACCAGCAGGCGGCTGGCGGCAAGAATGCGCGGCACGTCGCCGCGCCAACCCACAAAATGCACCCGGCCCTCGAGCTGGCGCGTACGAACCAGGTCGGCCAGCGGTGCGCGCAGCGGGCCATCGCCGACCAAGAGCAAATCGTGATCCGCAGCGGCTGCCAGCCAGGACGAGGCATTGTCCAACAACCACTCCAAGCCTTTTTGCGGATCGAGCCGTCCTACATAGGTGATCCATTGCCGTCCGGACGGAATGCCCAGCTCGTCGGCCGCGATCGGTGCAGCGCCGTCGTAGGGCGAAAGATCTACGCCGTTCGGTATGACGACCAGCTTGTTGGTGGGCAGGCCCCCCTCTGTACATGAAAATTCGGCCACTGAATGACTGACGCAGACGTGCCGCTCGACCAATCGCTCGGTCCAGCGATCGACGCTTAATCGCCAGCGGCCACGTTGCTCGGCTACGCGGATGCCTGAGACGACATGCGGCACGCCCGCCGGCCAAGCCGCTAACCGGCCCACTATGTTGGCATGAAATAATGACGTTTGCAGAATATCGGGCCGCCACGCTTTCCATTGGGCCACGAGGTATCTCACGACGCGCAACGCATCACGGGCGCCACGCGCCTGCAGCGCCTGCACCGGAATTAAGGCCTCGTGCAATGCCGGTATCAGCGAGCGTGCCGGACCAGCAGAGGGCGCCGCCAAACTCCACACGCGCACGTCGAACGCGCGGCGATCGAGCCGCCGGGCTAATTCCACCAGCGCACGCTCGGCCCCGCCCACGTCCAGATCGGTAATCAACAGCGCGACGCGAAGTCTTTCTCCGGCAAGCGAAGAAGAAGGGGCGGCCGTGCGGGCGGGGTTTGTCGGATTCACGGTCGCCATCTGCTCGCGGTGTGGCCGTCGGCCCAAGGTATGCACGCCCTGATCTCACCCATCGACGCGCGCGGTGCGCGCCGTATACTCGATTCTAGGGCATGCAATGAGTTTCGCGAGCGATCGAGCGGGGCTATTTAGCGGTCAAATTCCAGAATTTCCGTATGTCTGAGCTATCGCGATACGATTACGAACTGCCGCGCGACCTGATCTCGCAACGTCCGCTGTCGCAACGATCCGACGCAAGGTTGATGATCGTCGATCGGTCGGTAGGAACACTCTCACACGCCTATGTGCGCGACTTGCCCGAAGTGCTGCGGGCGCCGGATTGCGTCGTGGTAAACGAAACCTTGGTGGTGCCAGCCCGCCTGGTGGGCAAGCGCGCTCTGACGGGCGGTGCCTGGGAAGGGCTGTTTCTGACCAGCGAGTCCGCGCGTCATTGGCGGCTGCTGGCCAAAACCCGCGGCAAACCGGTCGTGGGCGAGACGATCATGCTGACGAACAACGTGGGGCGTGACGACATTTCGCTGCGCCTGGTCGAGCGGCTGCCCGGCGGCGTGTGGGTTGTCGAGCCCGAGAGCGACGAGCCGACATTCGATTTGCTGGCCCGCGTGGGGCGCGTGCCGCTACCGCACTACATTCGCGGCGGCGAAATGACGGACGACGATCGGCAATCGTATCAAACGGTCTACGCGCGGCAGGCCGGCTCGGTCGCTGCGCCCACGGCGGGTCTGCATTTCAGCCAGCCGCTGCTCGCCCGGCTGGAAGAGTCAGGCGTGCGCATTTGCCGGCTGGTGCTGCATGTGGGCCTGGATACGTTTCGCCCGATCGCGGTCGACGCGCTTGATGAACACGCCATGCACAGCGAACGGGGCGAGGTGGATGCCGACGCGGTGGAGACGATTCGCGCCGCCCGCGCCGCAGGTGGACGAATCGTGGCCGTGGGAACCACCACCACCCGCGTGCTGGAAACCGCCGCACAAACGGGCGAGCTGCAACCGTGGAGCGGTTCGACCGATCTTTTCATCCGCCCGTCTTACAAGTTTCGCGCCATTGACGCGTTGATGACGAACTTTCATCTACCGCGCACGACGTTGCTGGTGCTGGTGCGCACGTTCGGCGGCGAAGAGCTGGTCATGCGCGCCTATGAGGAAGCCATCCGCGAACGCTACCGCTTCTATAGCTATGGCGATGCCATGTTGATCCTGTAAGAAGTGCGACGCACTGCGCGCGTTCGATGCCGATCGCACACCACGCGTCTTCGACGCGGCAAAAAGGAGCCGACAAAGTGTCTCAGCAGGTCGTGCCCGCACTGCGGATTACCAGTTACGAGCGCAGCAAGAAGTTTTATGTCGACGGGCTGGGCTTTCAGATTAATTGGGAACACCGCTACGAACCAAACTTTCCGGTCTTCATGTCGGTATCGCGCGATTGCTTGGAATTCTTCCTGACCGAGCACGCGGGCGATTGCCAGCCGGGTGGGCTGATTCACCTGTACGTTCCCGACGTCGACGCCTGGCACGCCGAACTTGTCGGCCGCGGCGTACCGATCAAAGCGCCCCCCAGCGAGACGATCAAGGGACTGCGCGACATGACAGTTATGGACCCGGACGGCAACGCAATCCGCATCTGCACGCGACTTGCGCCGCGCCGCGAATCTCTAAAGTGAGCGATCCACGCCAAAGGAGCCGCTGACCATGCGCGGACCGCGACTGCAAACTGAACGGAAACTCTCGTTCCGGTTGATCGGCCGTCCGCGGTAGAATGCCGTGATGTCCACGACGCCCCCCGCGCGCCGCCGCTGGTTCCAGTTCGGACTGGGCGCGATTTTGATAGTGATCGCCTTGACGGCCTGCTGTCTGGCATGGCTCAGGGCAGAGTTGAACTTCATACGACACCGTCACGCGGCTCGTGAACGTGCGAGTAGAGTTTTCATGGCTCGCGAGGCCGTACTAGTGGGACAGGAACGCCCACAAATCCCGGTCTGGCGCACCATGCTCGGCGACGAGGCCGTTACATGCCTGTGGGTGAAGGCGGACACATCCGACGAAGAATCAGCGCGAACGATTGCCCTGTTCCCCGAGGCTCAGGTACGCTGCCCGCCACATTGGACAAAGGTAACACCATGAAATCTCTGTTGATCATTCTCTCGTTCCGTTGACTGGCCCGCAAAACGTATTACTACCCGTCTTAGCCTCGGTGTGACACCGCTCGCCAGCATTGCTAGCGCCGCGTATACTGGGCCTGACACTGGCTCGGTCGCTCGCCAGGGCGCCGGACATTGCCCTGCACCGCTGGCACGGTGTCGAGTCGCCGCAGGATCTTCACGGCTGATCCGCATGGCCAAGGCTTTGCAACACGAAAGGAATCACCATGGTCGAAGTTTCTACAGAGCATGTGTTGGTCGTGCCCACGGAGTTGTTCCATAGCTTGGGACATTTTCAGGGCTTCTCGCGCGACACGAACCGCTACCTCGACGAGCTGTTGAAGCCGGCCCACATCAGCTACCGTCCGCGCGGGCAGATGGAAGAAGACCCGTCGTTCAAGCAGTTGATTCCTTATTGCGTGTTTCGCCATGTCGACCCGGCCGGCCGGGTCACAGTGTTCGCCTATACGCGCGGCAAGGGGCAAGGCGAAGGGCGCCTGCGCAGTAAACGCAGCGTCGGCATCGGCGGCCATATTTCGTCGGACGATCATCAGGCCGGCACCGGCAATGTCTATCAAGAAGGGTTGCGCCGCGAGCTCGAGGAAGAAGTCTTCATCGAATCCGCCTACACCGAACAGTGCGTCGGCCTGATCAACGACGATGAGACGCCGGTCGGACAGGTGCATCTGGGCGTGGTTCATCTCTTCGACGTCGAAGAGCCCTGCGTCCGTCCGCGCGAAAGCGAGCTCGTCGAATGCGGCTTCCATCCGGTCGACCAACTACTGGCCGATTTGAGCGGCTTTGAAACCTGGTCGCAAATCTGCCTGAAAGCCTTGTTCGGCCGCGCTGATTGACCGAGAAGTGCCATGACGCCAGGCAAATCCCGCTGGCAGATTCGCCTGGGTACGGCCTTGGTCGTCATGACCACTTTGGCGTGCTCTTTCGCCAGCTGGCGGGCCGCGACTCAGACGGACGAAGCAATACTGGCGGAAGTGGCCTATTGCCTGATCGGGTTCTCGTGCGGATTCGCGATCGGTGAAATCTCGTCACGGACCTACCGAGGCGCCTGTGTCGGCGGGCTCTTGGGCATCGTGATCCTCTTCGCTGTCCCCTGTTTCTGGCCGCTCTTTAGACCATTTATTAACTGACGTCACGCCTGCGCTGCGCCAACGGCGTCCCCCGCATTAGTCCCCGCCCCGGGGCAGGGCTAGAATTAAGTGGTATGCGGAGTGCATTGTTAGGCCTGGGATGACTTGCCGCCGATGCTCGAATTGCCAATCTATATGGACAACCACGCCACGACGCGCGTCGATCCGCGCGTCGTGCAGGCGATGTTGCCCTACCTAACGGATCACTACGGCAACCCCGGCAGCGTGAATCACTCCTTTGGCGCGCAGGCCAAGGAAGCGGTCGACGTGGCCCGCGCCGAAATCGCCGCGGCGATTGGCGCCGGCCCGCGCGACATTGTCTTTACAAGCGGAGCCACCGAGAGCAACAACCTGGCGCTGCGCGGCATCGCCGATCGAGTTCGCCGCCGCGGCAACCATCTGATCAGTGTCACCACCGAGCATAAGGCCGTGCTCGATCCGCTGGCGAGGCTCGCACGCCGCGGGTTCGAGGTCACGCTGCTACCGGTCGAACAGGCGGGCACCGATCGCGCAGGCTTACTAGACGTCGCACGCATCGCCGACGCGATTCGCCCCGATACGTTGTTGGTGTCGGTCATGATGGCCAATAACGAGATCGGCATCATCCAACCGCTGGCCGAGATCTCCGCGCTGTGCCGCGCGCGCGGGGCGCTGCTGCATTGCGACGCCACGCAGGCCGTGGGTAAGATGCCAGTCGACGTCGACACGTTGGGGGTCGACCTGATGAGTTTTAGCGCGCACAAGATATACGGACCTAAGGGTGTTGGCGCGCTGTATGTGCGTCGCCGCAACGCCGCCGCCCGGCTGCTACCCCAGATCGACGGCGGCGGGCAAGAAGGAGGCGTCCGCAGCGGCACGTTGAACGTGCCCGGCATCGTCGGCTTCGCCCGGGCACTCACGTTGTGCCTGGCAGAGATGCCGACCGAGCGCACGCGCTTGGCCGCGCTGCGCAATCGCCTTTTCGAGGGATTGTCGCAAAAGCTGGAAGGCGTGACGTTGAATGGCCCAGCGCTCGCGGACGAGCTCCGCCTGCCGGGCAATCTCAACGCCAGCTTCGCCTACGTCAATGGCGAAGCCCTGATGATGAGCATCCAGCATCTGGCAGTTAGCTCGGGCAGCGCCTGCACGTCGGCCAATCCCGAGCCGAGCCACGTCCTGCGGGCCCTGGGTCTGGACGAGGACCAGACGCGGGCCAGCCTGCGATTCGGCCTGGGGCGATTCAACTCCAGCGACGAAGTCGAATATGCCATCGACAGCGTGGCAGAATCGGTCGAGCGGCTGCGCAAGCTCAGCAGCCTGGCCTAAGCGGTCGCTCGCGCCACTCGCGCTGAAGGTTTCCCCCCGATCGTGTTTACCAAATAATTTGAAACCGCGTGCTTCAAACGCTAGCATCTACTCCCACTAGCGGGTTTCCGAACTTCTCAATGGGGGTAGAACGATGTGTCGCATCAGTTTGCTGGCTGTTGCTCTTCTTGTTGGTCTGTCGACGGTCAATGGTCGCGAATGGACAGACTCGACTGGCCAGTTCCACCGCGAGGCCGAGTTGACGGAGTACCGCGTCAACGAGGTCGTACTGAAAAAACAGAGTGGAGTATCGGTCGTCGTCCCGGTGGAAAGATTGAGTGTTGCCGACCGAGAATATCTCGGCAATTTTGCCCGTGAGACTCTGAATATCGATGAGCCGGCAAGCGGCGCCGAACCTGCTGTGTATGAAGATGGGCCCGCGGAATCGGCCGGTTCAAACAGCAAGGGGCGACCGAACGCTGCCCCAGTTGCGACCCTTGCCTCGTATGTGGAAGACGAGGAACTTGCCGCTCCGGAAGACGAAGCCGCGGCTGGGACGTACGCTTACAAACGGATCTTCAGCGGCTGCCGTTCGACCTTCCATCTTATCCATAACGGTGGGACTGGAGCATTCTGGCTGCGGCACCACAATGGTCATTGCCACCACTACCTGACGAACCTGAAAAGGGTCCCTCCGCCGCCGTTCGCATTGCCGGGTTACGTATTTTATAAAGTCATGGACCCTCCGGTCGCGGCACACGTCACGCATATTGCCCTGTTGGATCAGGAAACTCCTTGGTGCCAGCGCAACCCCGTCTGGATTCAACGGCCGGGCTCGAACTATTGGCACTTTTTCGAGTGGGACTATCGCGAGGTGCTGCATCCCTAATTCGGGCATGGCGGCCAAGCCGGAAGGGGATTCCAGCGGCGGCCCCTCAGGTGTCCGCCGTGCCGCCGACGTGAATCCGAACTCCGGGGCGAACGCCATCTCGACGACAATGTCAAGACAAGCTATTGATGGCTTTGGTCGCTACTAAGGCAAATGGGCCGGAAACGGCCCGTTTGCCTGTCGTGGCACGGGGAAAAGGCCGGTTTCAGGCGCTCTTCCCTTCCGGCGTTGGATTGTATAATTAAGACACATTCCGTTGCGAAAAACCCTTCCCTATCGGAGGCTTAGGACATTCATGGCTGTCATGCTCAGCGAAAAGGCCGCAAAAGAGGTCAAGCGGATCATCGAAGAACAAAAGCTCGGACCTGAGACCGTGCTGCGGGTAGGCGTCGCTGGCGGCGGCTGCAGTGGTTTCCAATACAGCCTCGGTTTCGACAAGGCCTTCGACGAGAAGATCGACTCGAAGTACGAGTATCACGGCGTGCCGGTCGTGGTCGACAAGAAGAGCGCTCTGTACCTCGACGGCACGACGGTCGACTTCTACGACGGTCTCGAGAAGCGCGGCTTCACGTTCGACAACCCGAACGCAGTGAAGAGCTGCGGCTGCGGCAGCTCGTTCCAGGCCTAGGCCAGGCGCGCGTCGACGAATAATTGTCGATTGCAAAAGAACGAACCATTCAACCACCCTCGTCTGGCCACGCGCCCGGCGAGGGTGGTTTTTTTGCGCGCGTGCAGGCCCACCGGTGTGCATCGCGGCCGTGGGCCGGGCTATTCCATGATCGGTACTGCGAGCATTACATACATAAATATTGCGGCAAACGCGATGACGGTGACTACCAGACCGCTGAATGCGCCGTGCGACGTCTTACCGAACAAGGCGCCAATCGCTCCGCCAAATGCTGCAGGCGCCATAAAGCAAATAAAGACCACCATGTCCGGATACTTAGGGAACAAGGTCAGCGACCGAACGCCAATCGCGGCGAAAGCAATGCTCCGCAGAAGCCGGATCGTATTGAACTGAAAAGTCATCACTTTCGCGCTGCTAACCGACGCCGCGGTTCCGGCGGGGAACCCCTTGTTGTCCCGATTCGGTGCTGCTACCCCACGATACCGGCCTGCCGGCTCGGGCAGTGCGTCAGGAAATGGCTTCCTGGGGCGTACTAATAGCAGAGCAAGCGGTGGCGATCCCGGAATTAATCCTACGCGGGTACATATGATGACCAGACGTACAACTGCCGTCGGCTTGATCCTGGTTCTGATTGCCATCCCTCGCGGCGCCAGCGCCGACATCGCCTTTGACAACGCCGCCAACGTCCCGGCGAACGGGATACAGAATTGGGTTGGCAACCTGGGACTGGATTTCATCGTTAGTAGCCTCGTCACCGTGACGCAATTAGGAGCGTTCGACAATGGTGACACGGCGAATTTAAGCGGCACTGTTGGCGCCGGGGTTACGGTCGGAATTTTCGACGTAACGTCCGGGCTTCTTGCGGCGCCGAGCTTGATCATCACGCCGTCCAGCGTGGGTTCACAGATCAATGGCGACTTCCTGGTCGATGTTACACCTTTCGATCTGTCGCCTGGAACCTACAGCATCGTGACGCTGAATGACGCGAACTATAACACCGGCTTTGGCTATGGCGTGCAGACAACCATGAACGACGGCGGCGGGCTGTTGGATTTTTCTAGCAACCCGTCCTTAACCGCCCGCTGGGACACAGGGAGCGGATTTGAATTCCCAGTTTCCAGCGTGGCCAATCCGCATGGAGCAGATTCCGGCGAAGCGGTGCCCGTCCCTCGATTCGCCGCGGGCACGTTCGCCTTTCAAGCGGCCGCGACCGTGCCTGAACCTGCGTCGCTAGCGATGTGGGCTTCGATGATCGCGCTGGCCATGTGTGGACATTGTCGCAAATTCCGACCGCAGACCAGCTAGCCAGGGGCAAGCGAAACGGCGCGAAGTAGTATCTCCAGGACATTCGGCCGCTTGCGAATTCGGTTATCAAACGGCGACTTTGCGGTTCTCTCGCACTCCTGGTCCCGCTAGTTGTGGCGCCCTATCCGCCGCGACTACAATAGAACCTCGCACCGGGGCCGCCGCGCGTTCCGCCACTGTTGTCCCGGTGCGTCGCCATTCACTTTCGCACCGCACTTTCCCGCGAGGATTTCCATGACCGATAAGAACATCAACTACGAAGTGCTGCCGGCGGGGATGGCGATGGACGAAACCGACGTCAACCTGCGCAGCTACTTCAGCCGCATGTCGGACGAGAAGTTGACCGAGTACGACCAGCGCTGGACCGACGACCAGGTGATGGCCTGGGACGACAACTTCCGCGACGATGGCGCGCTGTTCCTGGTCTGCAGCGAGCGCGACGTCGAGATCGAGGAATATCGCCGCGTGCTGGCCGAGCATATCCGCTTCCGCTTCCACGGCGTCCCGAAGTAGGTCGGCCGCTGTCAGCGCTATCGCGCGGGCTGCCACGCGCCCGGGACCGCCTGCCGGGGTGCCATGTCCACGCACGCGTGGACATGCCTTCTAAATGGCCCGGCAACCAACTTGCGAAGACTTCAAACGACGAATTACACGAATGAAAGGCCATTCCTTCTTGTTCGTCTCAATTGTGTGATTCGGGGTCTCTGGTCCGCCGTCAGCGTTGTCGCACGTACCGCCGCACGCGGGACCGAACCTACCCCGCTCAATACGCACTTCCGTCATTTCTTACCCTGTATCCTCCGCCGCACGCCCAAAATAGCCCCGCGGGCAAAGCGGGCCGGTAGATTCTCGGCCAGGGTGCGGGCCTGCGACCCGCGTTGCGTGGCTTTCCACACTCGAGGCGGCGAGCGGCTACAATGGTCGCACGCGGTTCTTCATTTCCTGCCCGCCTGGTTTCGGCCCCGAGGTATTTCATGCATCGCCAACTTTGCCGTAGTCTGCGCCATGGCGTGCTGATTGTGCTGGTGATCGTCTCCAGTGGTTCGTGCCAGGACCAGGCGAGCAAGTTCACTCCTCCCGACGACATCTCGTTCCGCACAGCGACGATCACGAGCGAAGGGACGCGCCTGGCGGCCGAAGTCTTTGCGCCCAAGAACCCGGCGAGCGAAAAGCTTCCCACGATCATCATGTCGCATGGCTGGGGCGGGGTGGCGGCCGTGCTGCGCAACGACGCGGTGGAATTTGCCCGCGCGGGCTTTCTGGTGGTCACGTTCGATTATCGCGGCTGGGGGGCCAGCGATTCGCGCGTGATTCTCACCAGCCCGCAGCCACCCCGCACCAGCGACCGACGCTTCACGGCCGAAGTGCAAGAGATCCGCGAAGTGGTCGACCCGATCGATCAGACCACCGATCTAGCCAACACCGTCAATTGGGTTTACGGAGAGCCGCAGTGCGATCACGATCGCATCGGACTGTGGGGCAGCAGCTACTCCGGCGGGCATGTGCTGTATGTCGCCGCCCGCGATCCGCGCATCAAGGCCACGGTCAGCCAGGTGCCGGCCTGCGATTCGCGGTGGGTCGTGCTAGGAGACGCGGAAATCGCCAAGACCTACGACGAAGCCGCGCGGCGTGCCCACGGCGAACTCGGCTATCCGCCGCCGGGGGCGCGCGTGATCGGCAACCTCCGCGGCGCCCCGCTGCGCGAGAAGCTGATGCAATACGCACCGGTCGAAGACGTGGCACGCGCCAAGCAATGTGCCACTTTGTTCGTGCTGGCCGATAACGAAGAGCTGTTCGACAACAAGGCGCACGGCATCCTGGCCTACGAGCGCGCCACCGGACCGAAGAAGCTAGTCACGATCCCCGGCATCAC
>DASXEJ010000224.1 GCA_036490175.1 Pirellulales bacterium
TCGGCCGACAATGCACGCCGTTTTATGATGGACGTTGCCAGCCGCTTGAACATGCCCAAGCCGCATGCCAGCGACGCGCACGCCTTCAAGGTCGAAGGCTATCAGCCGGTCGTACAGATCAGCACGGACGGGTTTCAGGCATATCCTGAGGCTGTGGACTTGGCGTTCGGTCCCTACGTTCGCTACGGCACGATAGTCAAGGAATACCGCAACGCGCACATGATCTACACTCCGAGCGAAATGGTTGGCACGAAGCGGACCGGCATTAGGGGCATAGGGCGCCGACAGGAACGCACGATAACGACCAGCCACGTCGAAAGGTTGAACGGCACCCAGCGGGTATTCTTAAAGCGCCTGAATCGGCTGACGCTGTGCTTCTCAAAGAAGCTCCGCAATCTGGAAGCCGCGTTCGCCATGTTCGCCGCCTACTACAACTACTGCTGGCAAACCCGCAAGCCGGGCAAGAGCGGTCAGAAGCGGCCTACGGCGTGTATGATGGCGGGACTGGCCGGACACGTTTGGAGCTTCGACGAGCTATTTGATGCGGTTCTGGGATAGCAAAGAAAGGGAAGGTCATGCGCAATGTAATCGTTCCGGCATTTGTGGGAGCACTTGTGGGCGCGGCATTCGGTTCGCTTTGGCCGATTCCTAAGGATATCAAAGTCGAAACGATTTCAGCGAAGAGGATTTTTGTCGAGGATCGTGGAAATCGTATATCGATTGACGGAGACACCGGCATCAGCCTCAATCGACTTGACTATGCGGCTGCACTTCTTTGGTTCCGCGAACCCGGTACTGGATCACCGGGCACCGACGGACCAACCCTTTGGATTGCGAATGAAGACGGGGCTTTCAAAGCAACGCCATCCGGCGCAGGCGTCGTTCCTCGCGAGGACCGGCCAGCACCACAACGTTAAGACACTACCTCCGGATCCCCCTCCTTGCCCGCGTGTACGTCCGTCCCCTACAATCCAGGGTCCTGCGCTACGGCATGCGCTCCACCGCTGCTGGCGGTGTCAACGGATTGCCATCAGTCCCTGCCAAAGTGTTGCATGGCCGCTTCCGATATCGTCATTAAGGGGGCCCGCGAGCATAATCTCCGCTCGGTGGACCTGGTCCTGCCGCGCAATCGTCTGATCTGTCTGACCGGCGTCAGCGGCTCCGGCAAAAGCTCGCTGGCCTTCGACACGCTCTATGCCGAAGGGCAACGCCGTTACATCGAGAGCCTGTCGAGCTTCGCCCGGCAATTTCTCGGGCAGATGCCCAAGCCCGACGTCGAGTTCATTTCCGGCCTGAGCCCGTCGATTTCGATCTCGCAGAAATCGTCCGGCCAGAACCCGCGCTCGACCGTGGGGACCATCACCGAAATCTACGACTACCTGCGCGTGCTGTACGCCCGCACTGGGCTAGGACATTGCCCCAAATGTGCCCGGCCGATCACGGCCCAGACACGCGAGCAGATTTTGGGTCGTGTCGGCGCGCTCGAAAAAGGGACGCGATTCTCGATCCTGGCTCCGCTGATCCGTGGGCAGAAGGGGGAATATCGGGACCTGTTTGTCGACCTGATCAAGCAGGGATTTGTGCGGGCCCGCGTCGATGGCCGGGTGGTGCCGCTGTCTGACGATCTGCGGCTCGATCGCCAGATGCGGCACAACATCGAAGTCGTAATCGACCGGCTGGTGGCTTCGACCGAGGGGCGCGGCCGGCTGGCCGAAGCGGTCGAGCTGGCACTCAAGCTGGGTCAGGGAAACCTGGTGGTGGCGATCGATCCGGCCGAGGGGAGTAGCAGCGCACCGGCCGAGGGGGTGGCGCGCACCAGCGGGCGCAAGTCGAAGGCACGCGAGGGGCTGCCAGCCAGCCAAAGTGACGACATATATCTGTCGGCCCATTATGCCTGCACGCATTGCGGCCTGAGCTTCGAGCCGCCGAGCCCGCAACTGTTCAGCTTCAACAGCCCGCAAGGGATGTGCCTGTCGTGCGATGGTCTGGGCGAGGTGTACACGTTCGATCCCGATAGTTTGATTCCGGATCGCAGCAAATCATTCAAGCAGGGGGCGATCGAGCTGATTGGCCCCTGGCGAGATCTGGGTCGCTGGCGCCGGCATATCTTTCAAGGGGTGGCCGAAACGCTCGAACATCAGTTGGGGCTCGAGGCGGGTCAGATTCTCGACACGCCCTGGGACCAGCTCGACCCGCCGCTCGCCAAGCAATTGTTGTGGGGTACGGGCGACCTGCACATCACGTTCTCGTGGCGACATGGCAGCGGCACCCACAAGTACGGCGGCAAGTTCGCGGGCATCATTCCCGAGCTGCTCTCCAAATACCGCAACAGCCAGAGCGGCATGCAGCGCCGCCAACTGGAAAAGTACATGCGCGTGGTGGGCTGCGTGGCCTGCGGCGGCGTACGCCTGAACGAGCAGGCCCGCATGGTGACGTTGGGGTCGCGGCATCCGCGCTTTGCCGAGCAGCCTCAACGATCCTTGAACGAGGTCTGCGCGCTGTCGATCGCCGAGGCGACCGACTTCTTCAGCGAGCTCGAACTGGATGACACGCGGCAATTCATCGCGGCCGAGGTGCTGAAAGAAATTCGCGGGCGGCTGGGCTTCTTGCTCAACGTGGGGCTCGACTATCTGACCCTGGCCCGCACCGCCCCCACGCTATCGGGCGGAGAGTCGCAGCGCATTCGCCTGGCCGGGCAGATCGGTTGCGGGCTGGTGGGCGTGCTGTACATCCTGGACGAGCCCTCGATCGGATTGCACCCGCGCGATAACGATCGGCTGCTGGGCACGCTGGCCCAGTTGCGCGATCTCGGCAACACCGTGGTTGTGGTCGAGCACGACGAAGACACGATGCGGGCCGCGGACACGATCATTGATTTCGGCCCTGGCCCCGGCGTGCGCGGCGGCGAAGTGGTGGCCATCGGCGCGCCCGAAACAATCGCCGCCGAGCCGCGCAGCCTGACCGGGCAATACCTGGCCGGCACCCTGCGGATCGAGATCCCCGCTCAGCGCCGGCCTCCCGGCAAGCATTGGCTGAAGATTCTGGGCGCTGCGCATAACAACCTGAAAGACGTCGACGTTGAAATTCCCCTCGGCACGCTGGTGTGCGTCACCGGCGTATCGGGGTCGGGCAAGAGCTCGCTGGTGAGCGACATCTTGGTCGAGGCCTTGCGCCGCGATCTCAACGGCGGCGAAGGGCAACCAGGCAAGCACCGGGCGATCGAAGGCTTGGATCAACTCGACAAGCTGATCGCCATCGATCAGTCGCCCATCGGCCGCACTCCGCGCTCGAACCCGGCCACGTACATCAAGGTGTTCGACGACATTCGCAAGCTGTACGCGCAACTGCACGAGGCCAAGACGCGCGGCTACAAGGAAGGACGCTTCAGCTTCAATGTCGAAGGGGGACGTTGCGAAGCCTGCGAAGGAAACGGCTCGAACCGGCTCGAAATGGATTTCCTGGCCGATGTGTGGGTCACTTGCCCGGTCTGCCAGGGACACCGCTTCAATCGCGAGACGTTGCAGATTCGCTTCAAGGGAAAGTCGATCTCCGAAGTATTGGAGATGGACGTGCAGCAGGCGCTGACACACTTCGAGAACATTCCTGCGGTCAGCCACAAACTGCAAACGTTGCACGACGTGGGGCTCGATTATCTGAAGCTGGGGCAGCCTTCGCCCACGCTCTCGGGTGGCGAGGCGCAGCGCATCAAGCTGGCCCGCGAGCTGGTGAAGAAGAGCACCGGCCGCACGCTTTATCTGCTCGACGAGCCGACAACCGGGTTGCACTTTGCCGACATTCATATGTTGTTGAAGGTGCTGCAAGATTTTGCCGACGCGGGCAACACCGTGCTGGTGGTCGAACACAATCTGGACGTGATCAAGACGGCCGACTGGGTCATCGACATGGGGCCCGAAGGGGGCTCCGGCGGTGGCCAGGTGATCGTGGCCGGCACGCCCGAGGATGTCGCCAATACGCCGGCATCGCACACCGGCCGGTCGCTCGCGCCGATCCTCGCGCGCGACAGCCAGCCGGCCAAGAACCAAATCTCGTCGCGCCCCATCCGCCCTGCGGTCGAGTCGGCCACCAGTATTAAGGTGCGCGGCGCGCGGCAGCACAATCTACGCGACGTCGACGTGGAAATCCCACGCGACGCCATGACAGTCTGCTGCGGACCCAGCGGCTCGGGCAAAAGCTCGTTGGCCATGGACACGATCTATGCCGAGGGGCAACGGCGCTATGTCGAAAGTCTCAGCTCGTACGCCCGCCAGTTCGTCGGCCAGATGCAGAAGCCGCAACTGGAGCATATCGAGGGGCTATCGCCGGCGATTGCCATCGAGCAAAAGCACCTGGGCCACACACCCCGTTCGACCGTGGGGACGGTGACCGAGATTTACGATTTTCTGCGGATCCTGTTCGCAAGGCTGGGCAAATCGCATTGTCCCGATTGCGAAATCCCGATCGGTACGCAGACCTCGGACGAGATTATCGAGAAGGTCATGCAGCAGCCGGCCGGCACGCGGTTGTACCTGATGGCCCCGCTAGAGATTCACGTCGGCGACAAGTACGAGTCGCTGTGGGAAGAGATCCGCGCAGCCGGCTATCCGCGCATGCGCGTCGACGGGCAGACCTACCAGGTGGATCAGCCCCCCGAGATCGATCGCCGCCGCAAGCACACGGTGGAAGTGATTATCGATCGGGCGACGATCCGGCCCGAGGCCCGTTCGCGCGTGGCCGACAGCATCGAGAGCGCCCTGTCGCTGGGGCGCGGCGTGCTGCATGTCGTGTACCCTGTGGACGATGTGCCCGAGGCGCGCTGGCGGACCGAGATCTTCAGTCAGCATTTTGCCTGCGATCGTTGCGGCCGCAGCTTCGAGGCGCTGACGCCGCACAGCTTCTCGTTCAATAGCTCGCTGGGATGGTGTACGGCCTGCGAGGGCCTCGGCACGCAAACCGGCGCCAATACGTCGGCCCTGTTGCGCGATCCGAAGCTGACGCTGAAGGAAGGGGCCGTCGCCCTGTGGCCGGGAATCGAAAACAAGCTGTTCCAATTGATGCTGGCCGCGCTGTCGCAGAACACCGGCGTGCCGCTGGATGTTCCTTTCGAGCAGCTCACGGCCCGGCATCGCCGCGTGGTGCTGCACGGCGCGGGCGAAGCATGGATCGACGTCACGGCCCATGGAGCCAAAAAGTCGAGCGGTCCGCTGTTTCGTTTCCAGTACAAGGGGCTTTATCCCGCCCTGGAGGAGGCGTCACGCCTGTCGAGCGGCCTGCGCGGCAAGCTGGATCATCTGGTCGACGAAGTGGAGTGCTCGACGTGCGCCGGTAGCCGGCTGCGCGACGATGCTTCGGCCGTGCGGCTGCACGGCGAAACGATCGACGATGTGTGCCGCAAGCCGCTGGGAGATTTGCTGGCCCAATTCGTCAGTTGGAAGCCGACCGCGGCCGAGCGCAAGATCGCTGGTGAGTTGGTGCGCGAAGTGCGCAATCGTCTGCAATTTCTGGTCGACGTGGGGCTGGAATATCTTACGCTGAACCGCGCGGCCCCGACCCTCTCGGGCGGCGAAGCACAGCGCATCCGGCTGGCCAGCCAGGTCGGCAGCGGGCTGACCGGCGTGCTGTACGTGCTCGACGAACCGACGATCGGGCTGCACCCGCGCGATAATCTGCGCCTGCTCAGCGCGCTCATTCGCCTGCGCGACTTGGGCAATACGCTGTTGATGGTCGAGCACGATCGCGAAGTGATCGCCAACGCCGATTATCTGCTCGATTTCGGCCCCGCGGCCGGCGAGCACGGAGGTCGCATCGTGGCGCGCGGCGCGCCGCAGTTGGTGTCGCAGACTGAGGGCTCTGTCACGGGTCCGTACCTTTCCGGCGGCAAGGCGATCGCCGTGCCGACCAATCGCCGCGTAATGGCCGCGCCCCCTGCGCCGCGCGGCGCCAAAGCCGGCACAAAGGCCAAACCGAAAACCGCCAAGGCGTCCGCTGCCAAAACCGCCGCGGCGCCCGAGTGGGTGGCGCCGGCCAACGGCTGGCTGGAAGTCATCGGCGCGCGGCATAACAATCTGCGCAGCGTCGACGTCCGCATTCCGCTTGGCGCGCTGACGGTGGTGACCGGCGTCAGCGGCTCGGGCAAAAGCTCGCTCGTCGAAGACGTGTTGTACAACGCGCTCGCGCGGACCCTGCATCGCGCCACAGGCCTGGCCGCGGCGCACGACGCGATTCGCGGCGTCGAGTTGATCAACAAGGTGATCCGCGTCGATCAGCAGCCGCTGGGTAATACGCCCACCTCGAACCCGGCCACTTATACCGGCGTGTTCGAACTGATCCGCACGCTCTATTCCGAACTGCCCGACGCCAAGCTGCGCGGCTATACGCCACGGCGATTCAGTTTCAATGTGCCCGGAGGGCGCTGCGAGAAGTGCGAAGGCAACGGACAACTGCGCATCGAAATGCACTTTCTGCCCGACGTGTGGGTCGAGTGCGACGAATGCCGCGGGCGCCGTTACAACCCCGAAACGCTGGGCGTGCTGTTTCATGGACATTCGATTTCGGATGTGCTGGATATGCCCTGCGGCCGGGCGTTGAAACTGTTCCGCAACATCCCCAAGATTCGCCGCGTGCTGGAAACGCTATGCGACGTGGGGTTGGATTATCTGCGGCTTGGGCAATCGGCCCCCACGCTGTCCGGCGGCGAAGCGCAGCGCGTCAAGCTGGCTGCCGAGCTCGCCCGGCCTGATACAGGGCAAACGTTGTATCTGCTGGACGAGCCGACGACCGGTTTGCACTTCGACGATCTGGCCCGGTTGCTCGACGTGCTCAATCGGCTGGTCGACCTTGGCAACACCGTGGTGGTGATCGAGCACAATTTGGATGTGATCAAGACGGCCGACTGGATCATCGACATGGGGCCCGAGGCCGGCGAAGGAGGCGGGCAAGTCGTGGTGGCCGGCCCGCCCGAGCAAGTGGCCGCCCACGCGCAAGCCGCGGCGCCGCGCAGCGCGAAGAAGGCGCGTGCCAAAGCGAGTACAGACAAACCGTCCCCACGCGCCAAAAAGAGCGCCGCGCCTGAGAATCTGTTGCGATCGCACACGGGCGAGATGCTCGCTCCGGTGCTGGCCGCCGGGCCGCACGTGGTGCGCAAGCTGTACGACTTTGCAGCGCAAGAAGCGCGCCGCGAAGAGGATCTAGATATCAGCGACGTGGGGCGCGAGACGAATATGCCCTGGCAGGGAGACGGCCGCGGCTGGCACACCCGCGATCGTGTGGGAAGATCCGGGCAGCCCTGCCGGTGGGAGGGGCAGATCCTGGCCCGCGTGATCGATCGCGTGCAAGAGCTGGGGCACTTCGCGCCGACGAACTGGAACAGCCGCACCGTAGTCGAGATCACGGGCGAAAAGAAAAGTGACGGCTGGTTTTTGCATGCGGTGACGGGCGAAGAATGGCTGCTGCAATTGAAATTCCGCGTGGCCAAAAAATCGTTCCAGCGCGAGAACCTGGTCGAACGGCTGGATCTGAAACCGCTCAACGAGATTCACGAGCTGCCCGTGTACGGCTCGGAGCCGCGCGTGAAGTGCAAGAACCTGCGCGGCCCCTGGCAGGAAGTGCAGTTGCGCGTGCACTGGTTGCGCGAGATCGACCGGCCCGAGTTTTGGACGTTCCTGGAAGAGGCCGTGGCCGGTTTTCAGAAATTCGCCGAGCGCGCCGAGCAGCGGCCCGAGGACATAATGCCTTGGAAAGTGCTGGGCCAGAAATGGCACCTGTCGCGGAAAGGATTTCCGCCGGGCAAACGGATCGACTGGGAAGTGGAAGTGCTGGAAGAGCTGTGCGAGTTGCTTTCGGAAACCGCCGAAGGGGGGCAGTTTTTGTGGAACAACCAGCAAGTGGTACACGTCTGTCCGCCCGGCGGGGGCGAACCGTGGGCCACGATCCATACCAAGCGGCAGGCCGGCATCGATCTCTCGCTGGCGGGACCCAAGGGACGCTTTGCCCTGGGCCGCATCGCCGGGCTGGCGAGCAATCCCGAGATGCAAACCGACCGGCCCGACAAGGACCTGGTCAAGATGCGTTTCATCGACTCGAGCGAAATCACGACCGCCGAGTTTGCGGAATTCCTCCGCGAACACTACGCCGCGGCGAGTGAAAAGATGAAGCGGTCGTTGCAGAAATCTGTTACGTAGGTTCGGTGCGACGTGATCCTATGTCTCGATTTCCGGCCTGTAGGAATCCGGATCCGTGAACCCGGCCGTCCAGGCCACTGCCTGAGCGCAGCTGCGCATGTACGGCGGCACGCGCAACACGTAGCGACTACCGGTCGAGGGACAACGAACAACCACGCACACGATGTCCTCTCCGGCGTCGAAGCAGATCTGCAATAGCCGCCTTTCTCCGCCCCGATCGCGATCGCAATCGAAAGTCGTGGCGCGCGCATGATCGACAAGCCACTCCATCCCCACGCGTTCTATGAGGACACTGCGGTACGTAAGATTGGGCTCACCAAGTATTTCGTCAATCGAAAAGTCGTCTCGATCGCCGAAGGCGATTCGATCTGAAACCGTCGTGCCGCGCCACCGAATGCTGGTCGACCGCAGTGACCAAGGAAGAGATCGCAAGGATGTGCCGGCAACATCAATCCACGAGCGGATACGCAACCCATCGGGCAGCGCTGCGATTCTACTACAGCCGTTAAGATTCAAAGATTCCAATTGTCCGAAGGCCTCAGGAAGTTCCGCGAGACTTGAGCAGTCGCTGAGGTCTAAATGCCTCACGTGCAAAGCCGCCATGGCGGGCAGCTTCGTCAGCCGGACACAGCCACGCAGAATGAGTTCTTGGCACGTGAGCCCGTCGGACAACTGCTCGAGCGAAACGCATCCGGCCAAATCGAGTCGCTCGACGGTAATCGGCGGGACGAAATGCAATTGTCGGCAATCGCGCGCTCTGATGAGCCTCGAAACACTCAGGTTAAACGGTAAGCCGGCCACGTTCGTTCTGTCGAGCAGGAGCTCCTCACACGCCAAATGCCCAGGAAAAGCAAACAGGTTTGGGCAGTCGGTGACATCGATCGTCCGCGCGCAAAGGCCATAGGGTAGTGAACGCAACAACGTCGAGCGCGCAAGATTCAATGGCCCGTCAACGCGCATTCGTGCAGGGGCATTTCCTGCGCGAATGCGCGTGCGGGCAGCGTCGGGCGTCCAGTGCGTGAGGCGCCTCAGCCAGCGGAGCACGGCGATGGTCTCTAATGTTTAGTCAAAAACCACGCGCCGCATTTTCCGCACGTTTGGGTCGTATTCGCGCTGCCGCCAGATGCGATATTTACCGCGCGTGAGCACGATGGTGTCGTGCTCGTCGTGGATTACCATCGCCTCGTCTGTCAGCACGCTGAGATAAAGCTGGCCCTGATGCGCGAAAAGATCGGCCGAACAACACGAATCATCGACTCGGTGGCGATGACCCGTTGCTTCGCCTTCGGCCAGCACAAGGTCGGGCTGTTTGGCGGCACCGGGCGGAATGGATGGAACGCTCTCGATGAAGATGTCGCCTTGTCGATACAACATGGCAGCCTCCCAAGAATGAAGGGATGACAATATGAAGGGACGCCATCCCCTCAATGTATCGCAGCCCTGGGCCAGTGCCAAAGATATGTTAGCGAACGAACGGACCTGCTCCGCTACGTCAGAATCGGCCGCAGCACCGTCCCGGCTACGTCGGTCAGGCGGAAGTCGCGGCCGGCGTAGCGGTAGGTCAGCCGTGTGTGGTCCAGGCCCAACAGGTGCAGGATCGTGGCGTGGTAATCGTGAACGTGGACCGGGTCGGCGACGATCTTGCCACCATACTCGTCGGTGGCGCCATAGGTCATGCCGCCGCGCACTCCGGCGCCTGCCAGGAAACAGCTGAACGCTTCGGCGTGATGATTGCGCCCCTTCTCTTCCGGCTTGGCGGCCCAGGGCGTACGGCCGAACTCGGTGCAGCCGACGATCAGTGTCGACTCCAACAGACCGCGACGTTTCAAATCGCCGATCAGCGCGGCCAGGGCCCGGTCAACGCGCTGCGCCTTGCCACGATGCTGCTGCATATCGCCGTGGGCGTCCCAGTTGTCGTGCGAGCCGGTATCGATCAGCTCTACCACGCGTACGCCGCGCTCGACCAGTCGCCGTGCGGCCAGGCATTGCCAGGCGAACGATTTGCGATCCCCATCGGCAACACCGTACTCGGCCAAGGTCGCCGCGCTTTCGCGGACCACGTCGAACGCTTCGGGAGCTTCACGCATCATGCCGCGGGCCACGTCGAAGCTGCTGGAGCGGGCCATCAGATTCGCATCCTCGGCCCGCGCGGTCGAGTGCCGATCGTTGACATCGCGCAACATCAATTGCTCGAGCTCGGCCAGCCGCAGGCTGCGGGCCGTCGAGCGCAGATCGGGAATTGGATCGTCGCCGGGCGTGATCCGCACACCTTGATAATGCGGCGGCAAGAAGCTGTTGTCCCAGACTTGCGCACCGGCATACGGCAGATGTTCGGCCAGCACCATGTACGAGGGCATGTTCGCGTTGTGCGTTCCCAACGCATAGCTGACCCACGCCCCCAGGCTGGGCATCGGCACCGTGGCCGAGCCGGTGTGCATGGCCAGAGTCGCCTGAAAGTGCTCAACGATATCGGTATGCAGCGACCGCAGCACGCACAGCTCGTCGGCCACCCCGGCCAGGTTCGGAAACAACTCGCTGAGCATCAGGCCCGACCGACCGGCCGGCTGAAACTTGAACGGCGAGCCGAGCAAGAACCCACCGTTGTAAGGCTTACCATGATCGTCCGTGAGCCGCGACTTGGGATCGAACGTATCGACCTGGGAATAGCCGCCGGTCAGAAAGACAACGATCAGCCGTTCGGCCTTGGGGGGGAAATGACCTTGCCGCGGCGCAAGCGGATGCCCCGCGCCAAGCTGCGCCGCCAGAGCCAACCGCGCATGCAATCCGACACCGCCGCCCGCGGCCAAGGCGCCGGCCGAGGCACGGGCAAGAAAGGCTCGTCGATCAATTGCGTGCGGTTGTCTACTTGGGCTGTGCATATCCGTGTTGGCTCGGTTTAAAAACAAGTCGCAGTCACAGATACCCAAATGCTTTCAATGGGCACTGTGTCATCGGCGGATGCATGACGCGTTCAATCCACATACAAAAACTCGTTCGCGGACAGCAGCACTCTGGCGTAGCTCGTCCAGGTGGCGAGTTCGATTTCGTCGGACGTGCAGCCGGTGTTAGTCAGTTCCTGTCGTACGGCCTCGAGATATGCCAGCGCTCGCTCTGTTTCAGCGATTTCAGCCGTGCGCGCCCAGGCCCACTGTGTGGCCGTTTGCACGCGTACCTGCGGGTCCGAACTGGCGACCATAATTCGCGTGGCGAATCCGCGAGCCTGATCCGCCAGCAGCGGGTTGTTGAGGAAGAACAGCGCCTGCAAGGGCACCGTGGCCTCGGTCCGCGCACCGGTCGAGTAATTCGTGTCGGGCCCGTCGAACAGCATCAGATACGGATGCCGCTGCAGACGTTGCGTCATCAGATAGACGCTCCGTTTGTTCGAGGGAATGATGGTTTTGAACGGGCTATGTTGCGTCCAGTGCCACTCGTTCAAGGGCGGAAAAGGATGCGCCGCGGGCGGATCCAATTCCAGCGTACCGGCAATCGACAGCAGCGCGTCGCGCAGCGCTTCGGCGTCCAGTCGCCGACGATCGTGACGCCAATACAATCGGTTCTCCGGATCGATCGATAGCGCGGCCGGATTGGCTGTGGACGACATCTGATACGTGCGCGAAGACAGGATGGCGCGGTGCAGTGACTTGATCGACCAGCCACTGGCGACGAACTCGTGAGCCAGCCAATCGAGCAGCGCCGGATGGGTGGGCGCGGCGCCGCGGGTGCCGAAGTTCGAAGGCGTGGCCACGATCCCTTTACCAAAATGTTGCTGCCAGATGCGATTGACCATCACGCGGGCCAGCAGCGGATTCCGTGGGCCAACGAGCCAGTTGGCCAGTTGCTCGCGGCCGCTCGCGCCGGCGGGAATCGCCAAATCCTCTTCGCCGCGGAGGAATCGTGGCGCGTTGCGCGGCACCACCGAGCCCGGTTCGCCTGGCTCGCCATGATGTTGCAGTGGCACGTCGTGCGGTTCTCCATCGCTGACGGCATACGCGCCCGGCACGTTCGGAGGAAGCCCGCTGCGCTGCGCATCGCGCAAGTTGGCGCGGGCTGTCTTCAGCTTGGAGTCGAGCTCACGCTTGGCTTCTTTTTTCTCTTTTTCCAGGCCTGCGAGCTCTTGCTGTAGGTCGGCCGTGGCCGGATTGTGGCTGGGCAATTCGCTCAGTTGTTTTGTAATTGTTTCGAGACGCGTCTTGATCTCTTCGAGCTTCTTGGTCAGCGGCTCGTTCTGCTCGGCTTGCTCGACCACGGTCCGCAACTGTGCGATATGCCGGGCGTGAGCCTCGACGTTGGGGGCCACCGCGGCAGCCGGCACCAGCGGGACAAACCCGGTGCGGTTCAACTCTTTCGACTGGTATTCTTCCGAGCCGGCATAAGGATAGCGCGTGCTGTCGAAGATGCCGTACAGCGCGTAGTAATCTTCACTGGTCACGGGGTCGAATTTGTGATCGTGGCAGCGCGCACAGCGTAACGATAACCCCAAGAAGGCTTGCCCCAGGGTGTCGATCGTGTCCTCGATCGTCAGATGCCACAATTCCTTCGGCATGGTTCCGTAACGGCGCGTGAGGGCCACAAAGCCGGTGGCGATGACTTGCTCGGCATAACGATCGATCGGCGCGGCGGCGGCCAGGATGTCACCCGCCAGTTGCTCGCGCACGAACTGATCGTACGGTTTGTCGTTGTTGAAGGCCGCGATGATGTAATCGCGATACAGGTGTACCTCGGGCACGGGATAATCCGCGTTGTCGCCGGCCGTATCGGCGTAACGTACGACGTCCATCCAGTGCCGGCCCCACCGTTCACCATATCGAGGCGACGCCAACAGCCGGTCCACCACTCGAGCAAACGCGTCGGGCGAGTCATCGGCCAGAAACTGGGCCAGCTCGTCGGGCGTGGGGGGCAATCCGACCAGGTCGAAGTACACGCGCCGCAGCAATGCTTGTTTCGAAGCGGCCGGCGCCGGTTCCAGCCCAGCATCGCGCAAGCCGGCCATTACGAACCGATCGATCGGCGTCAGTGACCAGCCCGACGGGTCTTCTGGCGGCGTAACGTGCGCGACCGACTGAAACGCCCAATGACGTGCCGCGGCAAAGGCATCAGCCGTGGCGGCACGCGCGGGCCACACCGCGCCTGCGCGAATCCAGGCCACAAGATCGGCCACGTTGCGCTCGGGCAGTCGTTCGTCAGGAGGCATCACCAGGTCGTCGCTGTGGCGCATCGCCGTGACCAATAAGCTGCGCTCGGGATCACCCGGAACGATGGCTGGCCCGCGCTCACCGCCTGCGATCAGCGCATCCCGCGAGTCGACGCGCAGCCCGCTCGATTGTTTGTCGACGCCGTGACACTTGGCGCAGTGGGCCACCAGTAGCGGGCGGACGTTGCTTTCGAAAAACGCTTCCCCTTCGTCCTGCCGCGCGAGCGCGAGGCGAGCCGACAGGCTCAATGCAATCACCAGCGCTAACAAGATCGGACGGGGCATTCGAATCGTCCGGCGGGGTGTAGGAGACCTCGGGCCGTACACACGGGCTTCCGAAGCAGGGCCGGACCCCCAGGGTACGGCAGGCAGGGCATGGCCGTTAGTTTACCCGCCGCCCGGGTGGCATGCACGCTTTTGGCGGGCGTCGGTCATTTGAACCAAAATCGCTCGCCGCGGGCGAAGCGGGCCAAGCCGCGGGCGGTGCTTTCGCTGCGCATTACCGGGTACATGTTGGCGGCTTCTTCTTCGAGCGCTTCTTCCAGCGGCAGGTGCAGCCCGGTGAATGCGCTCGACAGATCGGCCAGCAGCGCATCGCGCGGCTGCTGACAGATTTGCGCGGCCATGTCGAGCGCGCGAGCCAGACCGCCCCCTTCGGGCACCAGCTCCCACACCAGGCCGATCTCTCGCGCGCGGGCGGCCGAGATGCGCTCGCCCGTGATGATCAGCGGCAAGGCATTGCCCAGCCCCAGCAATCGTGGCAAGTAGACCGTGCCGCCGTCGACCAGCGGGACGCCCCAGCGGCGGCAGGCGACCGAGAATGTGGCTTGCGGTTCGGCGATGCGGATGTGGCCGTGACAAAATAGCTCAAGGCCGCCGGCGTAGGCATAGCCTTGCGCCACGGTGATCACGGGTTTCACCTGAACGAGTCGCGAGCCCCCCATCGGCCCCGTGCCGCGCTTCAGCAGCTCGCCCGAGTTAGCCGTCGCTTCGCCGAGCGAGGTGAGCGATTCGAGCGCCTTGAGATCCGCGCCCGAACAGAAGGCTTTCTCGCCGGCGCCGTGCAATATAGCCACGAGCAATCGATCGTCGTCCTGAAAGCGCCGCCAGGCAGCCAGCAGCAATGCCGCCGCGGCGCCGTTGACGCAATTGTGTACCGCGGGGCGATTGATCGTGATCTGGAGAATGTCCCCCTCTTCGCCCGGATGAACCGTGGTCACCACATCGGCAGAGGCTGCGAGCCCAGTCATCGGCGAAGCTCCTGCGGCTCGATGATCACTTGGTCGTCCACTCGACCGGCTGCGGTGCGATATCTGCGGCGGGTAGCGTGCCGGCATCTTTGCGGCCACTGCCGGCCAGGCGACTGATCGCGCGGACCGTCATGTCGTGGTCGCACAGAATCTGGCAGCTCAGCCGGACGCCGGTCAGCCCACGCGCGGCCAGAACCGATTTTTCCGCCACGGTCATCTTGTCGGGCTCGCCAGCGACGAACTCGACGCGGCAAGTCGTGCAACGCGCATTGCCGCCACAGGCGTGCAGTTGATCGACGCCAGCTTCATCGGTAAGCGCCAGCACCAGGCGTTTGCCCTCGGGCACGGTGAAATCGCCCACTCCTTCGACCGATAGTTTTGGCATTGTATGAGTTCCTTATGCGAGGGGACGATGTTTGATTCAGTTAGTTCGATTGATTGTCAGCAACATGTGCAGGCCGGCAGCGTTCGCGCGAAAGAAGTTGTTCCCACGCGCGAGCTCGTGCCGGCGGCTACTTTGCCTGCGGGGCATTATTCCGCTCAGCCCACGGATTGGAAACCCCCTACAGCACGCGGCACACGAAGCACTTCAAATATTCGGTTTCCAGGCAGGTGGTGCTGATCGGATGATCTGGGGCGGCGCCGCGCTGTTCGATCACCTGGATCTCGCGCCCTAGCTGCTGCGAGACGCCGGCCAGCATGTAGAGGAAGTCCTCGCGCGTGACGCTGCCCGAGCAACTGCACGTCACCAGGATTCCGCCCGGGGGCAACAGCGAGGCGCCCAAGCGATTGATGCGATGATACGCGCGTAGCGCATCTTCGACCGAACGTCGCGTGCGGGTGAATTTGGGCGGATCAAGAATCACGACGTCGAATCGCTCGCGATCCGAAACCAAGGAGTCGAGCGCGTCGAAGCCATCGGCGGTCTCGAAGCGCGCGTTTGTGACCGAGTTCAACTCGGCGCCGGCCCGTGCCAGCGCCACG
Organism: Pirellulales bacterium; assembly: GCA_036490175.1. Lineage (NCBI taxonomy): Bacteria > Pseudomonadati > Planctomycetota > Planctomycetia > Pirellulales > Pirellulales bacterium. The sequence goes on from DASXEJ010000224.1 coordinate 15,603, forward strand.
GCCTTATCGCTCGAATCGATGCCCAATACTTCGGCAGCATCTCCGAGCCGCGACGCGGCCAGGCTGAACCCGCCGGTGTAGCAGAACAGATCGAGCACCCGCGCGCCGCGCATGTAGGCAGCCACGGCACGCCGGTTTTCGCGCTGGTCGAGATAGAAACCCGTCTTCTGGCCCAGACCGATTTCGACTCCGTAGCGCAGACCATGTTCGGTCACGAAGACCGGACCGTCGGGCACGGCGCCCCAGGTGCGTTCCTCGTCCTTCGCTAAGCCTTCCAATCGCGCCAAAGTTTTGTCGGCCCGCACGACGATGCCGCGGGCACCGCTGATTTCGCCCAGGATGGGCAGAATTTCATCGACCCGCGATTGCATGGCGAGCGAGGTGACCTGCATGACCAGGTGCTGACCATAACGATCGACGATCAAGCCGCTCAGGCCGTCGGCCTCGCTGTAGACCAGGCGCGCCGCGCCGTCGACCTGGTCGTAGCCCAAGCGTCGGCGGAAGTCGACGGCCCGTTCGATCTTGGTGCGCCAAAAGTCCTGGTCGAGCGCATCGCCGGCCGACCAAGTGTAGAGTCGCACGCGGATTCGGCTCTGCGAGTTGTAGATGCCGCGGGCGACGAACTTGCCGTTGTGCGCGATCAAGTCCACGACGGCGCCATCGCCTGGCTGGCCATCGACGTGATCCACGGCCGAGTCCAGCACCCACGGATGCCGCCCGAAAAAGGGGCGCGCCTTGCGCGGCTTGAGAATGACTTGCGCTTCGGCGATTCCGCGGCGGCTTTCGGTGGTCGAACTCTCGATGTCCATGGGATCCTGACTACGGTTGGGAATTTCGAAATTGCGTTACGGGCCGCTACCCCGCTTGCCTGTGGCGCCGCGGCGGCAACACGGGTATATGGGTTACTTCGCACTCG
>DASXEJ010000225.1 GCA_036490175.1 Pirellulales bacterium
CGTCGGGTTGGGAGTCGAAGTCACCCTCTGCCATGCTCGTGCTGAGACGTCTTATTTTGGGGAGCCGATAAGAAAGTCCGCTGGGTGCCAATTTCGTTAGATTTCGGCCGCGTGTATAGCCGGCGTCCGGATGTCATGTCCGGAACCAACGCTCGGATCACACAACCCGAGATCGAGGCCACCCCCATGTTGGAATGCGGGCTCTCGAAAACCGCGTCGCCACGGCATTGCGGTGGAGGATTTTTTTTGTGCGGTATCGCGCTGACGGTCGTCCAGCGTTGTGCTGCGGCTTTTCTGTTTTGCGCACGACGACGGACGGTAATCGTTGAGACCGGCCGTAAACGGTGGCGTGCGCAGGTGTGACCATGCTCCAGCATTCGCCTTCCAAGCTTTCGCCGCAGCTCCTAGAGAAGCGGGACCGGCTGTTAGCTCTCATTGCTGATCTCGGTTCTTGTGCCGTGGCATTTTCAGGCGGAGTCGATAGCACCGTGGTTGCCAAAGCCGCGCAAGTCGCGCTCGGCCCAAAGGCGCTGGCGGTCACGGGCACAAGTGCCAGCTTGGCGGCGGGCGAATTGGAAGAGGCCGTCGCGCTGGCCCAATTGATCGGCATTCGGCACGAGATCCTGCCGACCGATGAATTCGCGGACCCCGCGTATTTGGCCAATGCGCCGGACCGCTGTTACCACTGTAAGACAGAGCTCTACACGCAACTCGACGGCGTAGCCGAGCGATTCGGGGTAGCCGCGGTGCTCAATGGCGCCAATCTCGACGATCGCGGCGACCACCGGCCCGGCATGACGGCTGCCGCCGAACATCAAGTGCGCAGCCCGCTTTTGGAATGCGAGCTTTCCAAGGAAGAAGTACGTCAACTGGCGGCCCATTGGGCGTTGCCCGTGTGGGACAAGCCGGCCAGCCCGTGTCTTAGCAGTCGGATCGCCTATGGCGAGCAAGTAACGCCCGAGCGCGTGGCGATGATCGATCAGGCCGAAGCGTTGCTGCGTGAGCTGGATCTACGCGAGCTGCGCGTCCGTTACCACAAAGGGGACCTGGCCCGGCTGGAAGTGCCGCTAGATGCGCTGCCGCGCCTGGCACAGCCCGACACGCGCGCGCGGCTGGTCGAGCAGCTGAAGCGTTTGGGCTTTAAGTACGTAACGCTCGACCTGGAAGGCTTCCGCTCGGGAAGTCTTAATCAAGTGTTGCCGGTCGAAAGTCTGCGCGTGCTGCGCTAGTACCGCAGCCTCTCGGGCGCAGCGCCTATCTCCTGCTCTGCTACGCGATGCTAGCAATGCAGGCATCACGCGCAGCCGTGCCGTTGGCCGGCTTTCCATCAACAAACGTGGCGGAATTGTCGATGCTATCGACAAGGTTTCGTTAGCTTGCCTCGATGATGGCGCTTCTCAATGGCACGATGCGGCAAACCGCGATCCTCGGCGGCCCAGGGTACGCACTGGTGCGGGGGGACTTGCGCGCTGGTCGTGCTCGTTTGTTGTGGTTGCACGAGCTCTCGGCTGGGACGTCGGACGGTGAATCAGGCCAGCACGATATCGGATGTGCAATTCCAGCAAGTGCTAGACAACCTGGCCATGTTCGCCTGCAATCCCGATGCCCTCGCCTGGCACATCCGCATCAACGGCGGCGTGGTGCAGGTAGCAGATCAAGGCTCTGGATTCATTGGTGCAAATCTTGGCGGTCCGGGCTACGTAGCTCCGAACCTGGGC